>JALERT010000106.1 GCA_022764445.1 Lachnospiraceae bacterium
TTCCCCATAATAAATACCTCCTTTAACTTTTACCACTTACATTATTCTATATCATTTATGAACATATATAACAAGTTTTCTTCTTTATCTTAACATTTTCCGAATAAATATAAGCACTTTCTGACAACTTATTCTTCAGGCTTAGAAAGTCCAAAGTGCTTATATGCAAGATCTGATGCAACACGCCCTCTTGGAGTCCTGAGTAAAAGCCCGTTTTGTACAAGATATGGCTCGTAGACATCTTCAAGTGTTCCTGAGTCCTCACCTATTGATACAGCAAGTGCATCAAGACCTACAGGACCTCCCCCAAAACTATTTATCATGGTAAGTATGATTTTTCTGTCTGTATTATCAAGACCGAGTTTGTCTACTTCAAGAAGATCTAATGCAAAATCAGTTACTTCTTTATTGATTTTTCCGTCATACTTTATCTGGGCAAAATCACGTACACGTTTAAGAAGTCTGTTGGCAAGACGAGGAGTTCCTCTTGACCTTCTTGCAAGCTCCATAGCACCGTCTTTATCTATCTCTACATCAAGTGTTTTGGCAGACTGTACTATTATTCGGACAAGTTCCTCAGGCGTGTAAAATTCAAGCCTGTTGACAACACCGAATCTGTCACGAAGCGGTGCAGAAAGCATACCTGCTCTTGTAGTTGCTCCGATAAGTGTAAAGTGCGGCAGATCAAGTCTTACCGATCTTGCTCCCTGCCCCTTACCTATTACAATGTCTATCACAAAATCTTCCATGGCAGAATAAAGCACCTCCTCAACTGTCCTGTTAAGTCGGTGTATCTCGTCTATAAATAAAACATCACCATCCTGAAGATTATTAAGAATTGCCGCCATTTCACCGGGCTTTTCTATGGCTGGTCCTGCCGTCACCTTAAGATTAACCCCCATCTCATTGGCGACTATCCCCGCAAGCGTAGTCTTTCCAAGTCCCGGCGGTCCGTATAATAAAACGTGGTCAAGAGATTCATTTCTTTGTTTTGCAGCTTCAATGTACACCTTAAGGTTATTTTTGACTTTTTCCTGACCAATATATTCTTTTAATGTATGAGGTCTTAAACTTGTCTCTATAACCTCATCTTCCTGTGTAAACTCTGTCGTAATACTTCGTTTTGCCATTACCAGTAATTTATCCTTTCAACTTACATATTTTTAAGACTTAATTTAAGAAGCATCTCTACTGTCATATCATCTGTCATCTCAACCATACGTACAGCTTTCATGGCATCTGAAGCACTATAACCAAGTGCCGTAAGTGCCTCGACTGCATCAGATATAATCTGTTTATCTGATGATGAAGAATTATTTGCTGCTGCACTTTCTCCCCTGTCAAGAGCACCTTCTATTACGTCTTTAAAATTCAGCTTATCCTTAAGCTCTATTATAAGCTTTCTTGCCGTCTTTGCACCTATTCCCGGTGCTTTAGATATTGTTTTGGCATCCTCTGACATAACCGCAAATCTTACATCATCTGCACTCATTACACCTAGTATGCCAAGCGCACCCTTTGGTCCTATACCACTTACTGTTATAAGCATTTTAAAAACTTCAAGGTCATCTCTTGTCATAAATCCAAACAGCTGCAATAAGTCTTCTCTTACATTCATATATGTATATATCTTTACTTCATTTCCCTTAGACGGCAGACTTCCTATAACTGACGCAGGTACCAGTATCTCATATCCTATTCCGTTATTGTCTACGATAATCGCGCCATCCATAACTTCTTCAAGCCTGCCTTTAATATATCCTATCATCATTGTCTCCTGTTTATTTCTCTTATGGAAGCTTGCTAAACTCACCATGTGATGTATTAAGCCAGCCCTCATCCATAAATTTTATGATTTCATACGGATGTATTCCTAACTCCTCCGATATCTGCAAAGCATTGCTGTTAGGATACATCTTTAGATACTGTACTATATCATCAAGCTGAGAATTATCAATGCTTCTGCACTCTTTACAACAAAGCGTTCTTATCTTTGATTTGAAAACTTTATGACAATGTTTACATACATTTGTATATAACATAACTCCTCCACTTTATATATTATATTGTAACAGTTCAGCCTTACATTATATTTAAAATAATGTTGATAAAAGATTTAAAATCGGCTGTATGAATTTCCATCTTCTTGGTCTTCTGAGCCATTCTTCATATGTAATCTCTTTGCTGATTTTAAATGTTTCCATAAAATCATTCTTTACCGCTTCCTGTATCTCTTTTCCTGACATCCATACACCATTTTCATAATGAAGATAAAAGCTTCTGTAATCCATATTGATTGTTCCGACTATAACGGAATTTTCTGACAATATCTGCTTGGCATGGATAAATCCCGGCGTGTACTCATAAATCCTCACACCTGCACGAAGCAATGCACCATAATTATAGTTTGTTAATATCTTAACATTCTTTTTATCAGGAATATTAGGCGTGATTATCCTTACATCAACACCCCTTTGTGCCGCCTCTATAAGAGACTGCTTCATATAATCTTCTATAATAAGATATGGAGTTGTGATATATAAATACTTATCCGCATACATTATCATCTGATTGTAAATGCTCTCAATTGGATTAGAAGGATTGTTAGCAGGTCCGTCAGATATAACAGTACAGTAGGTATCACCCATTTTATTCAGCATGGACTTATATTTCAGATAATCAATATGTTTCTTATCTGTTCCGCTTGCTTCCCACATCTGAAGGAAAACAACCGTAAGTCCCCACACTGCTTCACCACATATCCTGATACCGGTATCTTTCCATACGCCAAATCTTTCAACAAGGTTAGCATATTCATCTGCAAGATTAAAGCCTCCAGTGTATCCAACTTCACCATCTATTACAAGGATTTTCTGATGAGAACGGTAATTCATGTAAAGCTCACCAGTATATTTATGAATAGGATTGAATATTCTTACCTCAAAACCATCATCCTCTAATATGTTTTTAAAATATTTCTGTGTACGGATAGCTGCACCAAAATCATCATATAAGAATTTTACTTCTACTCCTTCAGCGATTTTACGCTTAAGGATTTCATACATTTTATCCCATATGGCACCTTCCGCAACGATAAAGAAATCGATGAAAATAAACTTTTCAGCCTTTTCAAGATCCCTGAATATTTCCTCAAATACGTCTTCACCCATAGGATAGTAGTCTACGTCATTACCACCTGTAAACATAAATCCTGAATTGTCCATATATTTTACCATACGTCCTGCCACAGGATTATCATCTATATATTCATTATAGACTTCATCATCTTTTATAAGGAACTGATTACCATATGAAATCTGTCTTAGGATATGCTGGTCAAGCTTCTTTTTCCTGCGACCTGTTCTTCCCCAGAGGAAATACATAATAAAACCACTTATTGGAAGAAGTGTTACTATTGATATCCACGCTATCCTGTATGCCGGACTCTGACTATTATTGACAAGTGTTACTATGGCAATTACAGAAAATATCTCCCATATATAGTAAAAATACACAGTACCGTTTTGAAGCAGGAGAGGCAGAAAAAGTATTACAAGACATTGAATTATAACCATGCATGCAGTTAAAAGCACTCTTAAAAATCCGCTTAAATTATTCTGTACACGGCCTTTAAGGCCACTAAGATAACTATCCTCATTACCATTATCTCCAAAATAATTATCTATCCCTTTACTTTTTTTCTTTTTTACCCACTTTTCATAAGCGGCATCTGAATCAAAAAATCTATCCATGATTTTTCCTCTTTTCACAATAAAAATCTTCACTAACCAGTTACAGTTCACACTGAAACACCGTAACCATTATAATCTATATGCGAATAAAAAACAACGTTACTTAAAAGTTACAGTTCACACTATATGACACAATTTAATCACTGGCGCATAGCTCGACAGCAAGTGTCAAGCTTGCGTCTGTACAGTAACCTGTAACATGCTTCCTTAATTTGCACAAAACCACATCTCCTACTATAATGGTATTACATTTATGTAACAGAAATGAGGTCTTCTATGAAAACAATAAAATCTATTATACCTAACCCTGTATTTAAATACAACTTTCCGCATAACTTAAATGAAATAGCTTTTTTTGATATAGAAACAACAGGACTTTCACCTAGGGTTTCATCTCTGTATCTTATCGGTATGATGTACTTTGACGATACCGAAAATTTCTGGACACTTATCCAGTGGTTTGCTGACGATTATAAAAGTGAGGCAGATATTATCAATTCATTTTTTTCACTTTTATCAAAATATAAATATCTGTATCACTTTAACGGAAAGACATTTGATATTCCCTATATAAGAAATAAATGTCAAAAGCATAATATAAATATATCAGATGATATAGAAAAGATATTAAGCGAGTCCATAGACATACTTGCATCCGTAAGACCAATTAAAAAATTACTTTCTATAGAAAAAGCTAACCAGACTTCTCTTGAGAGATGGCTTGGTATAATCCGAGACGATACATACGATGGCGGGCAGCTTATTTCTGTCTACTCTGAATATATGCAGAAAAAGATAATGTCTCCAGAGGAAAGTGTAAAACTTGAAGAAATACTGCTTCTCCACAACCATGATGACATAGCGCAGATGCTAAATGTATGCAGCATTATGTCTTATTATGATTTTCTGACCTCAGACAACCGGATAAATATTACTTCTGCAGTTATTGACGAAGATGCAATGCTGCAGATATCATTTGACGTAAGCTATACTTTTCCTAAAAGAGTGACGATAACAAAACCTTTCCCGGAAAACAAATCAGATGTCCTGACAGATATATATGCCACACTTGTACTCGATAATAACACTGCATTTCTGTCAGTTCCTGTTCTTGAAGGGACACTTATGTACTTTATGAATGACTATAAGAATTACTATTATATGCCTTCAAGGGATATAATCATTCATAAATCCGTTATAAGTAACGATGAAAAAAAGCTCTGTCGTAAAGCCACCGCCACTACGTGCTATATAAAAAAAGAAGGGCTCTTCATCCCTTCTCTTACGCTGCGTCACATGAATGATACGGCTAATATTTTTTATATTGAGCACAAGGACAAGGTCTGCTTCTATGAACTTCCTGATGTCCCCTTTGATATAAATGATACATTTTTTAGAGATTATGCTCTGCTGCAGATCTCTGGATTTACTTCATAATATTGTCATATATTGAAAGCATTTTTTAATTGCATTACTGACCGTTTAACCGAACTATTTTCACTTCTATCTTCTCCAAAATAAAAAATGGAGATGTCAGAACCATAGTTTCTGCCATCTCCATTTTTATTAATGTCTTCTCTAATTATTCAGCACTTGCAATAATTTCTTTCTTGTTGTAAGAACCACAAGATTTGCATACTCTATGAGACATCATTAAAGCACCACACTTACTGCACTTAACTAAGTTTGGTGCAGACATTTTCCAGTTTGCTCTTCTCTTATCTCTTCTAGATTTTGAAGATTTATTTTTTGGACAAATAGACATTACGTTCCACCTCCTACTCTTATCCATTTACAACACTTTTTCGATTATATCAACTCATAAGCTATTTGTCAATATATTTTACAAAATTAAGAAAAATTAAGAAAAATTAAGAAAAATATTCAATCAGATTGTGACTTTATATGATGACACTCCGCCAGGATATGAACTTGCAAAGCTCTGCTACTTTAGTGACTATCATTTCATGCGCTTTTTTAAAAAGCATATGAACATGACAAAAGTATTTGACTATTCAAAAAGCCCCACTGGGGGCTAATCCAATGGAGCCATTTCTTCAAATATTCTGCTTAGGTACAAACTCAATTTTAAGAGACATCCCCATTCCTTCTGCCAATCTTTTAAGTAAATTAACGGAAGGATTTCTTGTTCCATTCTCCAACTTGCTAATATCTGCCTGATTAATCCCTGTACGTTCTGCAAGTTCCTTCTGTGTCATATTCTGTGAAGTTCTTGCTTCTACAATTGCTCTAATCACATCAAGTTCAGGTTGGATGTTTTCATACTCTTTTACAAAGTCGGAATCTTTCATTTGCTCTTCTTTAAATTGTTTTAATGATTTCATGACTTTCCCATCCTTTCCTTAAAATCAGCTCTTCGTTCTTTGGCTAACTTAATTTCTTCCTGTGGTGTCTTTTGTGTCTTCTTAACAAAACCATTTGTCAATACTATCTTTCCCTCATAGTAAAAGAAATATAATACTCTGGTAATATTTTTGCCAACTTTACATCTAATCTCAAATATGCCATCATCAATAGGCTTACTATATGGTTCTCTAAGCTGATTTCCCTTTTCTTCCAATAATTCAAGCAGTCCCACCATTTTAGCTCTCATTTTAACGTCCAATGCTGCAATGAATTCTTCTACCGGGCAATCCCCATTCTCTTTTTCATAAAAAATTACTTCAAATTCTGTCATGGTATCTCCTTTGAAATTATTATATGGTATATATGCCATACTGTCAATTGGATATTTAAGATTCCGTGTACAGCTATTTAACAGTAACATTGCATTTTACAGATGAAGCATTTTTAGCATAAATAGTGATTCTGATGTATAATGCGTCAGATTGTTTTATCCTGTACCTTCTGTTATCATAATTATGTCAATATAAAATATGAATTGATTTATAAGATAGCTATACAACTACTTGTCACAATTAATATCACCCTTTCTTATCTATGAAAGCAGATATTCTACCTATTATATATGGTATTGTTTGAAATATTACTATTATGTTAAATATTATAATCTATTTTTACCTAATGAAATAGTTTATTGATATTCTATATAATTCTGGTATAATGTTATAATGAGATGGAATCTACAAATGCTAAGATTAATGTTATACTATACGTGTAAAGTAAATCAAACAAAAAAATTAAAAAAGGAGTTAATGATTATGAGAAAATTAAAGAAATTTTTATGTGTTACATTAGCAACAGCAACGTTAGTAACAAGTGTATTGTCACCAAGTGGACAGGCTCAGGCTAAGGATAAGCGTTATAGTGTAAAAGGGTTAGTTATACAGATGGGATACTTCAATTTTATTAAAAATAACAATAAGTACCCAGTTAAGATAACATATTCAAGAGGTAAAAGACATCGTAACAGAGTTTTATATATTCAGTCAGGGGATAAACTTGTAGGTGTTGATGATGAAGTTCGTAATGTTAAGTCAGTTACCAAAATAAGTAATAAAACTTATAGTAAGAATTATAAAAAAATGTTTGATGTGGATTCAAGTGCGTGTATGCATATTGTCCACCCACATCAGCATTTCACAGTAAAAGAAGGAAAAGATTATGATAAGCTCCATGCTAAGCAGATTAAGGAATGTGGGGAGCTTAAGAAACAGACTGAGGAAGAGTATGAAAAAGTAGATAAAGAAGTTGAGGAACTTTGTCATAAATTTGACGATTATAGGAGAACACATAATTATGATTATGATTATGAAAATCCATATTATGATAAACGTCATGAGCTTGTGGATAAGCGTGATGAGCTTGAAGATAAAATAATGAGCTTAGAAAGTAAGTATTGTGATTTAGTCAATAGTAATATCAGTCCTTATATGTACACAAAGGATGGTAAGCGTAGAAAGACGATATATAGTGATTATGCTTTTGGGTGTTCGACTAATAGTATCCACCGTACTAAGGTTTCAGATATACAGTTATGTTATAAATATGATAAGAATAATAGCTTAATGCCTAGGAATAAAAAGAATTTTAAACCATTTATGTATGTTGAGACTGAAGCATTAAAGGATGATACTTGGATGAGTGTAGAGATAGTAGCTTATGATAAAAATGGTAAAATAATTGATACGAATACCCAAATGATGGAGCCAGCCCCAATTGTCGAGGTGGGAGCTAAGGGTTATCAGAGGGGTTTTAAATACAAATATCCTTCAAATATGGTATCATTTGATGTTATTCCATGTTCCATGTAGTTAGTAGTATAGTTGTTGCTTAAGTTTATAGCAGGTAGTTTAAATGCTACCTGCTATTTAATATTGTAAAAAGGAGTTAATAGTTATGAGAAGATTAAGGAAGTTTTTATGTGTTATAATATTATTAAGTATAGTATTTTCAAGTGGACAGGTTCAGGCTAAAAGTAAGTATATTGTTAATAAGTATACTAAAGATGGTATAGATGTTCAGATAGCATCCCCAGATGAGGATGGCTACATTATGAATTATATTAAAAATAAGAATAAATATTCAGTCGCACTAGAATTAAAGGGGTACAGTAATTTTCCTTTATTCATTAAGGCTGGTGATATGCTTAAAGCCAAAGGTGATGAGGGTTATGAAATAGCATCAGTTAGAAGAATAAGTACCAATACATATAATAAAAATTACAAGAAGATGTATAAATATGCTTGGGATTGTGATATAGATTTTGGAATGTAAATTCATTAAAAAACCTTGAGTTAATTTTTCAAGAATTAAAAAAGGTCGTTAAACGCATTAAAAATGTCCTAACCATTTATAAGGCGAAATAAGTCCAGCTTATATAGTGCTTAATCCGAATATTTCCAACAACAAAATCATACATCTCATCCTTTTTACCTGTATTAGTCCTCCCACAAACTCCTGCTTTGCTTTAAATGCATTGCTAAGATACTCAATTATTTCCATTCATCATAACCTTCATGCCTTGCATCAAGCAGGAGCATACTTTGTAATAATACTTCCAAGTATCTTCCAGATAAAAAATATAATGCTTATCTCCAATCAAATATTCCTGCAAATTACTTATCGAACCACCGTACTCAAAGCCAGTATATTCTGTATCTTTAATCTTTTCACCTATGTCGATAGTATAATGACTAATCTTTGCCACTTGTTTTTTTCACAACAAGCTTTGGAGTACATTTTTAATTGCATTGCTGTCCTACATAGATAGGAACAAAAAGCATAAATAAAAATCAGCCTATCCTTATACTTTAGCCGGTTCTGGATAGACTGATTCTTCAATTATTATTTATGTTTTACATCATCCTAGTATGAATCATCCTAGAAATCTACCTCTGTATCGTAGTAGCAGCACTTAAGGAGTTTTTCCATATCCTCCTGTGAAGGCTTACGTGGATTTGAACCCGTACATGCATCAAGAAGTGCATTGGCTGCGATATCATGAAGCTTCTCTAAAAATTCATCTTCCGGTACGATACCTGTCTCTGCAGGAAGACCGCCCTCACCATAGTTCTTGATACAATGAGGTATATTAAGATCATCATTCATTTTACGGAGGTATGCAATGAGAAGATCTACTTTCTCATCATCATTATTGCCGCCAAGCTTCATGAAGTCAGCTATCTCACCATAACGCTTCTTTGCTTCCGGATCTTTAGAATTATATTTGATTACCTTAGGAAGATACATTGCATTGGCTGCACCATGGATTATGTGACCATTTTTAAATGCTGCACCTGTCTTATGTGCCATAGAATGTACAATACCAAGAAGTGCATTGGAGAATGCCATACCAGCAAGACACTGTGCATCATGCATCTGATCTCTGCTTTCCATATCTTCTCCATATGACTTTACAAGATGAGTCTGTATCATCTTAATAGCCCAGAGTGCAAGAGGATCTGTATAATTGCAGTTTGCTGTAGATACATAAGCTTCAATAGCATGTGTCATGGCATCCATACCTGTATGTGCAACAAGCTTGACAGGCATTGTCTCAGCAAGTTCAGGATCTACGATAGCTACGTCTGGTACGATTTCAAAATCAGCAATAGGATACTTAATACCCTTCTCATAATCAGTAATGATAGAGAATGCTGTTACTTCTGTAGCTGTACCTGAGGTAGATGAAATAGCACAGAAATGAGCCTTATTACGAAGTCTTGGTATACCAAATACCTTGCACATATCTTCAAATGTTGTCTCAGGGTATTCATACTTGATCCACATAGCTTTTGCAGCATCAATAGGTGAACCACCACCCATAGCCACGATCCAGTCAGGCTTGAACTTAGCCATAACCTCAGCACCACGCATAACTGTCTCAACTGATGGATCAGGCTCAATACCTTCAAAAAGCTCAACTTCCATACCTGCTTCTTTAAGATATGAAACTGCTTT
>JALERT010000145.1 GCA_022764445.1 Lachnospiraceae bacterium
AGCCGGATACCGGAATGCTTGCATGTAAAGATATCGTAGCAGGTAAGCTTCCTTCGGAAGAGGTACTTCTTGATTATATATTGAAAGAAATACGTTTTAAAAAGGATCTTGCCGGAAAGAAAATTCTTGTAACTGCCGGTCCTACTGTTGAAGCTGTAGACCCTGTAAGATACATAACCAATCGTTCTACAGGAAAAATGGGTTATGCTATAGCTAAGATTGCATCACTTCGTGGTGCAGACGTAACACTTGTAAGCGGACCTGTAAGCATAGAACCTCCAAGATTTGTCAATGTGATTAATGTTGAAAGCGCAGAAGAGATGTTTAATGAAGTGTCCTCAAAAGCGGACAGTATGGATATAATTATAAAAGCCGCTGCGGTAGCTGACTATACTCCTGTATCAGTTGCGGATGAAAAGATTAAGAAAAAAGATGGAGATTTGTCCATACCACTTAAGAGAACAAAAGATATCCTTAAGTATCTTGGGGAAAATAAAAAAGAAAATCAGTTTATCTGCGGATTTTCTATGGAAACAGAGAACCTTCTTGAAAATTCTAAAAAGAAGCTTGAAAAGAAGAATGTTGACATGATAGTTGCCAACAATGTAAAAGTTGAAGGAGCAGGATTTGGCGTAGATACAAATGTTGTCACACTCATTACAAAAGACGGATATAAAGAGTTGCCACAGATGAGTAAAGAAGATGTGGCAGCAGCTATTCTTGATGCAATTATTAACTCTGAGAATAAGGTTTGCTGATGAAGTAATTTAATACTACTTTTGGTATTTTTTTAGTTCAGCTGTATTTGCTTTAATCTGTTTTATAATATCTAAACATTCATTTTTGGGGATGCCTGCTTTTGTTCCGACATTCAACAGCTCTTGTTCGCCCGGATTTTTGCCATTACCATCTACTGATGTCGTATGTTCGCCCCAGTATGTGTTACTATAATTTTTGCTCATTAATAACCTCCTGGATTGATTTATATGGAATTCCTGTAAACAAAGATTTTATTCCATCAATGGCGTCTAATTCTATCGCAATCTTTGTTAAGGAAATAAAATTAATATTGCCCGTTTCCTCAAATCGTTTAATTGATGCATAACTCACTCCTGTCAACTCGCTTAATCTTTTTTGCGTAATTTTCCGTCGTTTTCTTAGATTTTTCATATTTGTAGCGACCTGCATATTTATTTCTTCTGGTGTTTCCCATACAAATTTACGCATTATATATTCTCCATTTATTTTTGTTTTTGAAAATTATAGCTCATATATTAAATATTTTCAAGATTTTTGGGAAATATATATAATATATGAGCTATAATCCTGCATAATTTAGTCATTGGCGTATAGCTTGACTGCACGTGTCAAGCTTGCGAGTGTACAGTAACTAATATGCGATTTTTAATACAAAAAATTCTTTTATACATGAAAAAAATGATGTAATATATTTAGCTAGTATGTTACTTCAACAAGCATAAGTCCATGGGGTGGTGCTGTAAATCCGGCAGCCTCGCGCGACTTTGCATCAATTATTTTTTTCATATCGTCAGGCTTTATCTTACCTGTACCGACATTTAGAAGTGTACCTGTAAGTATTCGTACCATATGATAAAGAAATCCATTACCATAAAAATCCATAGTAAGTATTCCATCGTTATCGGATATTTCTATCTTTTCGATGGTGCGGACTGTGGATTTTTTCATACGTTTATTATCACAAAAACTTTTAAAATCATGCTCCCCGATAAGATAAGAGGCGGCTTTTTCCATATCATCTATATCGTATTTTTCAGTCGATCTTGTCATATATTTTCTTAAAAAGACACCTGCAGTTTTTCTGTTGTCGATGGTATATCGGTAGTGTTTCTTACAGGCGTTTAACCTTGCGTGAAAGCGGGGCGATGCTATATCTACAGACAAAACACGTATATCAAGAGGGAGATATTCATTAAGGTATGACAGGATTTCTTCTGTTGACTTTATTGTATCAGATTTAAAGTTAGCAACCTGTCCCAAAGCATGGACACCTGCATCTGTTCGCCCTGAGCCATGAACTTCTATATCCTCTCCAGTCATTTTTTTAAGTACAGTTTCAAGCTTTCCTTGTATAGTATTGTCTGTATTGCCCTGCTTTTGCCATCCGCTGTAGCGTGTACCATCGTACTGTATGATCATTTTGAAATTATTCAAGATAAAACCTCCCGGTATTATAAAGTATATTTGTGATTATTAGTATAATATATCTAATCATATATAGATCATGAGATGTTAATTTAGTGTATCTTAGTTACTGTATCTTAAAATAGACTTCGTGTCAAAATTTAATTTTCATTGCGTGTGTAAAAAACTAATGATATAATTATTTTCAAAAAAGAAGACTGTAACAATAATACAGGTTAATGCGTGAAAGGATGTGGTATTATGGATTATGCGATTCTTAGTAACGATAGTAATTTTACCATTTTTAGTTACGGAGATTATGTGATAAGGTTTAAGGCTCCATATTCTTTAGAATGTTATACAGATGTGAAGGAGTGGGATAATGGATATCTTGTTGTTATGGCAAAATATACTCATAATAATGAAAGTGAAGAGGAATATATTGATTTGATTCCCATATTGGAGAATCTTTATATTTGTCCTGAAATATTTTTGAGACCGATTAAGGGGGTAAAGGTGAAAAATGCCTAATATTGTTAAAATAGCTGATGAGGCGGATTTGATTGTAAATGGATATGCCTTTACGAAATGCATAGAGGGATATAGGATTTTAAATCTAAATAAACCAGAACATGCAATAGTATTATCAATAGAAGGTGAAACGCTGGAAACAACTATGGATGATATTGAGATACAAATTGTAAAGGATTATTTCAAAAAAAACAAAAAATTTATGGAGGATTAATAATGCCCAAATATTATGAATTTAAAGTTGCTGGCTATTATTTGTACTTCACTTCGTTTTGTACAATTGAATGTATGCATGTTCATGCTAGTGATAGAAAGTTGACAGAAGCTGGATCTGGTAAATTTTTTGTAAAAGATAATGGAGATACGGTTATTCAAAATAGAGGAATTCTTAATGATAGAGAGATATCCAAAATACAAGCATTTATAAAGGAAAATTATAAGGAAATGTATTTAAAGTGGTCAGAATACAGTGAACATGGATTTTATGGAAATAATTAAGGTATAATGAAAGGAGAACTATATGGGATTAATTAAAGCATTAAAAGGAGCTGTAGGGGGAACGCTTGCAGACCAGTGGAAAGAGTATTTTTATTGTGAATCAATGGAGTCGGATGTACTTGTATGCAAGGGGGAGAAAAAAGTTTCAGGTCGAAGCAGCAATACAAAAGGTAGCGATAACATTATATCAAATGGATCTGTCATTGCTGTAAATGAAGGTCAGTGTATGATGATTGTGGAGCAGGGTAAGGTTGTAGACCTTTGTGCAGAACCGGGAGAATTCATATACGATACATCTACAGAGCCATCAATTTTTGAAGGGGAACTCAGCCATTCAATAAGTGATGTATTTGCAAGTATAGGAAAACGTTTTACATTTGGTGGCGATACAGGCAATGATCAGAGGGTTTATTATTTTAATACAAAAGAGATAATGGGGAATAAGTACGGTACAGTTAATCCTGTGCCATTCAGGGTAGTTGACAACAATATAGGTCTTGATGTCGACATTTCGATTCGTTGTAATGGAGAATATTCTTATAAGATAGTGAATCCGATTCTATTCTATACAAATGTCTGTGGCAATGTGGAGTATGAATATGAAAGAAGTGAGATTGACAGTATGCTTAAGACGGAGCTTCTTACTGCACTCCAGCCTGCATTTGCAAGGATATCTGACATGGGTGTGCGTTACAGTGCACTTCCCGGACATACGATGGAAATAGCAGATGCACTCAATGAGGTTCTTTCAAAGAAATGGGCAGAGCTTAGAGGTATAGAGATTGCATCATTTGGCATTAATTCTGTTACCGCATCAAAGGAAGACGAAGAAATGATTAAGGAGCTTCAAAAGACAGCTGTTCTTCGCAATCCTAATATGGCAGCGGCAACTCTCGTAGGTGCACAGGGTGGAGCGATGAAAGCAGCAGCATCTAATTCAGGTGGAGCTATGACAGGATTTATGGGAATGGGCATGGCTCAGAATGCAGCAGGAATAAATGCACAGAGTCTTTATGCAATGGGACAGCAGCAGGCACAACAGGCTCAGCAGAGTCAGGTACAGCAGCAAACAACAAATCAGACAGCAGGACAACAGCCAGCTAGTGAACAACCACAGCCTGATAACAGCTGGGTATGTACTTGTGGTGCAACAAATACAGGTAAATTCTGTATAGAATGTGGCAAACCAAAGCCTGAGCCTGTACAGGGATGGACCTGCAGCTGCGGAACAGTTAATAAGGGTAAATTCTGTATGGAATGTGGAGCTAAAAAGCCGGCTTCAGAGCCCCTTTACAAGTGCGATAAGTGCGGATGGGAGCCAGAAGATCCTAAGAATCCTCCTAAATTCTGTCCTGAGTGCGGAGATCCTTTTAATGATGATGATATTGTTTAGGTTGAAGTGAATGAAAGGCTAAACTGTTACTATGAAAAAGGGAGTGAAATATGGATAATACAATAAGTTATAAGTGTCCATACTGCGGTGGTACTCTTGTATGGGGGAGTAAAGAGCAGAAGATGGTCTGTGAATATTGTGACAGTAAATTTACAGAGGAAGAGTTAAAAGAATTAGTCGAAGACGATTACAAGAAGACACTGGAAATAGAGAATGAAGAATTTGAGGAAAAAGAGCCGGAGTGGGATGTGAGAGATGAAAATCTCGAAGAAAACCAGATGGGCAATATGAAGGTTCATATATGTCAGTCATGTGGTGGAGAAATTATAGGTGATGAAAATTCTGTAGCTACAGAATGTGTGTACTGTGGAAGTCCCACAATCATAACAGAAAATATTTCAGGAATAAATCGTCCGAGGTATATTATACCATTCCAGCTTGATAAAAATGATGCTAAAGCTAAGCTTAAAGAATTTTATAAAGGAAAACGCCTTTTGCCAAAGGAATTTTCTGATAGGAGGCATATAGATAGTATAAAGGGAATTTATGTACCATTCTGGCTTTTCGACTGTGAAGCGGATGCGGATATTACATATAAGGCTTTAAGGACAAAGTACTGGAGCGACTCACAGTATAATTACACCAAGACGTCTCATTATATGATCAAACGACATGGCAGTCTTGCTTTTGAGAGAATTCCTGTCGATGGTTCGAGCAAGATGGATGATGCATATATGGATTCTATAGAGCCTTTTGATTATAACCAGCTTACTGATTTTTCTGAGAAATATCTTGCAGGATATTATGCTGATAAGTATGACGTTGATGCAAATGCAAGTATTCCAAGAGCCAATGAGCGTGTAAAGAGAAGTACGGAGGAAAAATTCAGGGAGACGGTTCATGGATATGATTCTGTGGCGGTTGAGAGAAGCAGGGTAAATGTAAAAAATGGTAAGGTAGAATATTCGATGTTTCCTGTCTGGATGTTAAATAAAAAGTATAAAGGCGAGATGTATATGTTTGCCATGAACGGTCAGACCGGAAAGCTTGTCGGTGAACTTCCTATAGATAAAGGAAAAGTATTCAAATATCTTTTTGGCATAACTGCAGCATTATTTGCAATATCACAGATATTTGTCTTTTTAATATAGGAGGTGCATCATGAAAAAGAATGTAAAGAATTTAATCGTAATATCTTTTATTATATTTATTATGTCATTTGTTATGAATTTTGGCATAAGTGATGCATCAGAAACAAACCGTGTAATAGATGAAGCTAATATTATTAGTGAATCTGAAGAGGCTGAGTTAAATGATAAGATAAAGGATATACAGAGCAATAATTTTGATGTGGTCATTCTTACCGTAAATTCTCTCGGATCTAAAAGTGAACAGGAATATGCCGATGATTATTATGATTACAACGGTTATGGCTTTGATGACGAGCATAGTGGCGTATTGTTCCTTATAAGCATGGGGGAAAGAAAATACCATATATCTACTACGGGAAAGGGTATTAAGGCTTTTACTGACTATGGTATAGGAAAGATTAAGGATGAGGTTAAGCCTTGTCTATCTGATGGAGAATATTATAAGGCGTGTGATAAGTTCCTTGCCATGACGAAAGATTTTGTTACGGCTTACAAAAATGGAAAACCTTATGATACCAATAATCATTATAAAGAAAAAGCCAATATCCCGCTGCGTGAAGTTATTGCCCTGGCAGTTTCTTTAGTAATTGCACTTATAATTGTGGGCATTATGAAGCATAATATGAATACTGCAAGACCAAGTGGCTCTGCGGGTAATTATATAAAATATGACTCAATGAATCTTACACAGGAAAGTGATACATTTATGTATTCTAATGTAAGTAAAACAAAAATAGAGAGTAGCAGTAGCAGTGGCGGAGGAAGCAGCACTCATACCAGTAGCAGTGGAAGTTCACATGGTGGCGGAGGCGGAAGTTTTTAACAAAAATCGCCCTATAGGTTGATAATTTGCAGGATGTGTATTATAATAACAAAACAAATAATTAAAAAGGAGGAAACTAAAAATGGCATATGTTATCGGTGATGATTGCGTAAGCTGTGGTGCTTGTGCAGGCGGATGTCCTGTTGGTGCTATCTCAGAAGGAGATGCTCACTACGAAATCGACGCTGACACATGTATCAGCTGTGGTGCTTGTGCAGGAACATGCCCTTCAGGAGCAATCTCAGAAGAGTAATTCATATTAAGAGTGTCGGTATTTACATAATTGTAAAGCGGCATAATGCTGTGACGCAGGTTCCTACCTTTGTCACAGCTTTCTTGATTTATAGAGTGATTGCATCGTTCACCCGTAAGTTTGACACAGTTACTGTACACACCTACGGTGCTACAGTAACTTGACACATGCTGTCAGGCTATGAAGGAATTATATTGTACTATTTCGTATGATTAGTTATAATGTGCATGGTGCATAATAATTTATATGTAATAAACATTTGAAGTTTAGAATGGAGGATACTATGACAGAGAGAATTAATAAAGAGATGATAATTGCTGATATGCTTAAGATTGATCCGGGCATTGCACCTATACTTATGGCTTCAGGTATGCATTGCATAGGATGCCCATCTGCTCAGGGTGAAAGTCTTGAAGAGGCAGCTATGGTTCATGGTCTTGATGCAAATGAGCTTGTAAATACAGTTAATGAATATCTTTCAAAGAAGTAATATTTATTAATTTAGTAAATAAAAAACGAGGTAAATATCTTTTGGGTATCTACCTCGTTTTTGACATTAATCTTGATAAGTAACAGTTCAGCCATATAACTATATAGAAGCAAGAACCTGTATAGCCTTATCCTGTATAAACGGTTCAAAATGTTCTTCAAAATATGAATGGCTTGCATACATATTTTTCGTCTGACTGCCATACTCATTCATGATATTACAGATTTTATTGAAGTTTTCAGGTTTTGTATCAGATTTATGAAGCACAAGATAAAAACAATCATTGGAAGTGTCTTTATACAGTGTATTGGCTCCTGAGTATAATTCTTTAATAATGCATGCAAGTTTACAGATATCTTCAAGACATTCAAATCGGTATATCCTGATAAAATCTGCCACAGATGCTTCTTCAGATTTTTTAGGTTCCTGTTCACGTCTTAGTGCATCTGAAAGTGAAATGAAGTCTGAATCAGTGTTACCATCCTGAATCGGAATGAAAGGAATGGAATCATCAGAGTCAGGATAATCATAATCAAGTAAATCAGAGTCATCCAAATCATATTCGCTGTCAACTTCATAGAGGTCATCATCAGAATCAGAGAAGGTAGAAAATCTTGTATCAAGTTCATCAAGATCATCAACTTTAGTTATAACAAGAACTAAAGTATCAGGATACATTGGGATAGCTTCTATCATCAATGGTGTGTTTTCTGTCTCAAATCCAAATTCGTAGGAAGCCTGCTGCATCATGTCTCTGAACAGGGCTTTGGCTTTATCTGTGCCATATGCCAGTTCGCTGATTCTAATCTCTCTGTCAGTAAGGTCTTTTTGATTAAGTGTACAACGAATTTGCTTTTCATTAATCTTCTCTATACGCATAGGCTCACTCCCTTTCTATATAAAATCGACATAAATTTACACCTAACTAAATTATAATTTAATAGTATATATAAGTCAATAAAATAGGCTTTTTTACAGTTGTAAATCGTTATTTTTATGATTTGTAAAATTGTACAAACCAATACTAGCATAATATTTACATTTTTGTAACTGATTTTTAAATGTGAATGAAATGTGATTTATCTTTAAAAATAACTTTAAGTTTATACAAAATTTTTTATAACGATTTGTAAAAAATACGGTGGTTTAACGGGTTGTCATATAAGGAATAACGATAATATAATATCACCAGAGAAACAAATCCCGGATAAGGGAGGTGAATTTATTTAATTATAACTGAATAGTTATTTGAATTTTAATGTAGCGCGTATAATAGGGGATTTGAATCTCGTTATTTAAATTATATATTGCAGCAACGTATCACAATATTATATGAAATGTACCGACATGCTGCTATGATAACAGGGAGGGAAAATGGAGATTGAGCCAGACAATTTAAAAGAGAAAATGTATTCATGGCTTGTATCAGAGATAAGAGAAGCTGAGGCATCAGGCGTACCTGTATCAGTAGATGGCGTCAGATATTCTCTGAAAGACACTGACAAGTTAAAAAATGTTATGGAAAATCGTTACTATATGAAAAACTATGAAGGCGATGATAATGGTAAAATAGTTCAGATTAGTTTTGAACATATTGGAAGTATGTAGCGGTTTTGAAAGTCATAAAAGCGTCAGTTATAAGCTATAATTATTCCTTAGATAAGATAAAGGGGAAATCCGGCCCGGGGTTTCTCCTTTACTATCCTTGTTGTTTGGTGGTTGCCCGTACATCTTAAAAGTGATATACTATTACGGACTTTAAAAATATATGTAAGTATGTTACAAAGAGTGAGATAAAAGAATGTACAGACATTCATACATAACAGATGAGGCGGTAAAATATTATGAAGAAAAGTAAAGTAATGATTCCACTGTTGGGAACAGTTATAGTTGCACTGACAATATGTATTATAGTTTTTATAAAAATAAATATGCCTAGTAAAGAACGTATGTCTCTGGACAAGTATTTTGATGCAAAGCAGGGAAGCATAAGTGTGATTATGCAGGATTCTATTTATGAGAATAAGGGACTTTATCAGGATGGTCATATTTATCTTGATATTGATCTTATAAAGAAATACATTAATAAAAGATTTTACTGGGACAATAATGAAAATATTCTTTTATATGCAACACCTGATAATCTTGTTTCTGTAGAACTTGACAGCAATGATTATCGTGTAAATAAAAGCAAGGCGTCACAGGATTATAAGATAGTTACTCTTTCAGAAAATAAAGCATATGTAGCACTTGATTTTGTAAAAGAGTATTCTGCAGTTGATTACGTAAAATACGATAAACCCGACAGAGTGGTTATAACATATAGATATAATGAAAAAGAAAAAATGGTTAAATCTGCTGATGATACACAGCTTAGATATAAGCCTGATATAAAGAGTCCTGTACTAGCAGATGTTAAAAAAGATGATGAGCTTCATATGCTGGAGCAGGAGAATAAGGAAACCGGATTTTGTAAGGCTATGACAAAGGACGGCGTTATCGGATATGTTAAAGGCAAGAAGCTTGGAGAGATGTATGATTTCACGCCAGTAACTGATTTTAAAGAAGAAAAGTACAGTCATATACTTATGGATGAGAAAGTTAATCTGGTATGGCATCAGGTGACAAATAGAGCAGCTAATGGCAATCTTACATCGCTTTTATCAGGAACTAAAGGGGTAAATGTAGTGTCTCCTACATGGTTTAAAACATCTGATAATAATGGTAATATAGATTCTATAGCTGATTATTCGTACGTAGAGAAGGCACACAAAGCCGGATTACAGGTATGGGGACTTTGTGATGATTTTTCTCCTGAAATGAAGATAGGCAAGGTGCTTGGAACCACCAGCCGCAGACAGAGACTTGAAAAGAACCTTATTGCTGAGGCTATACGGTATAGTCTTGATGGCATTAATATAGATTTTGAAAATGTAAAGCGTGATTCTGGGGAAGACTTTATCCAGTTTATAAGAGAACTTAGCATAATGTGCAGAAATAACGGAATTGTGTTATCTATAGATGATACACCGCCTGCGGAATATTCAGAGTATTATAATAGAACAGAGCAGGCAGAAGTTGCTGATTATGTAATAATAATGGCATATGATGAATACTATCCTGGCTCTGAAGAAGCAGGACCTGTATCTTCATTATCATATGTTCAGAATGCTGTAGAAAACACTCTTAAACAGGTTCCGAAGGAGCAGACTATAATAGGACTTCCTTTTTATTCAAGGCTATGGACAGAGAAAACGAAAGATGGAAATGTAATTCTTTCATCTGAAGCATATTCCATGCCGTTTCTCGAAGAGATTTTAAAGGATAAAAAAGCAGATATAACATGGGATGAAGAAAGAGGCCTTGATTATGCGGAGTATAATAAGGGTAATGCAGTCTGCAAGGCATGGATTGAAAATGAAAAATCTCTTAAAAAGAAGCTTGATGCAGTATCAAAAGGCGATACGGCAGGAGTGGCATTCTGGAAGCTTGGTATGGAAAAAGAAAATGTCTGGAATACAATTGCCAAATATATGTCCGGCAGTAAATAGTGGTTTTCATAAAACCTGCCGGCATTAACAGTGTTCTTGAATAATCGCTAGTAGCATAATATAGTATAAAGAAGCATATTATGGTGAATGTTTATATGAATCAGTCAATAACCAGACACATCAAAGAATACATGATGCTTTTATTGCTTGTGCTTTTGCTTATAGTTGGAACATACGGAGTAATCCGGGCTGTCGGATCGCTGCAGACAATTAGCAGTAAAAAAGGAAGATTTACAGTGGTGATTGATAGTGGCCATGGAGGCATAGATCCTGGTAAAGTTGGAATAGACGGTTCCTATGAAAAAGACATAAATCTTGCCATATCACTTAAGTTAAAAAAGAAAGTTTCTAAATCAGGATGCAAAGTTATAATGACAAGAGAAAGTGATGCGGGATTATATAAAGAGAGTGATGTCAACAAAAAGACGGCGGATTTACGCAGACGTGTTGAAATAATGAATTCTAATAATCCTGATGTTATTATAAGTATCCATCAAAACAGTTTTACACAGGAAAGCTCAAAAGGCGCTCAGGTTTTTTATCAGACATCATCGGATGATGGAAAGAAACTTGCAGAAATTATGCAGATGCAGCTTGTAGAAGATCTTGATAAGAATAATCACAGGGTTGCAAAACCTAATTCGGATTATTATATACTTAAGAATTCTACCGGTACAGCGATAATAGTTGAGTGTGGATTTTTATCCAATAAAGAAGAGTCTGCACTGCTTTGTAGTAATGATTATCAGGAGAAAGTGGCAGATTCAATATCTAAAGGGATTATAAAATATCTCGAAGGAGGAAAAGATGGAAACAAGGATACAGAAGATTGATCCTGAGAATTTTAATGATGAAGAGTTGAAGACAGCATGTGAAATACTTAAATCAAATGGTCTTGTTGCGTTTCCTACAGAAACGGTTTATGGTCTTGGAGGTGATGCACTTCATCCGGAAGCATCATCTAAGATATATGCAGCTAAGGGACGTCCATCTGATAATCCTCTTATTGTTCATATAGCCGATAAAGAAAGTATTTATGAGATTGCGGATGAGGTAAGTGAAAAAGCAGAAAAGCTTGCTGATGCATTTTGGCCGGGACCAATGACTATGATTTTTAAGAAAAAGGAGATAGTTCCGTATTCAACTACAGGCGGTCTTGATACAGTCGCAGTCAGAATGCCGAGTCATCCTATTGCGATGGAGCTTATAAGACAGTCGGGTGTATACATTGCAGCTCCAAGTGCCAATACTTCAGGAAGACCAAGTCCGACTAAGGCAGAGCATGTCATAGAAGACCTGAATGGAAAGATAGATATGATAATAGATGGCGGAGCCGTAGGTATAGGACTTGAGTCTACGATAGTTGATGTTAGCGGAGATATACCCGTAATACTTCGCCCGGGATATATAACGGCAGCAATGCTTGAAGAAGTTGTTGGAGAGGTAAAGATTGATCCTGCCATAGTGGGTAAGGTTATGCAGAAAAATATCATAGCAAAAGCTCCGGGTATGAAATACAGACATTACGCACCAAAGGGCAATATGGCTATAGTAGAAGGCGATACAGATAATGTTATAAGAAAAATAAATGAGCTTGTATGTGCTCATAAAGAGAAGGGACAGCGCGTTGCCGTCATTGCAACGGAGGAGACAAAAGACAGATACGAATGTGATATAGTAAGGAGTATTGGCTCAAGAAAGTGTGAGGGTTCCATTGCAGCGGGGTTATATGATATACTAAGAGAGATGGATCACCTTGAAGCGGAATACATTTATGCGGAGAGCTTTGAAAATGATAAGCTCGGAAGTGCCATTATGAATAGAATGATTAAGGCAGCAGCGTATAATTTTATACAGGCATAGGCTGGGAACTGGACAAAGATTATTTGTATATACAGCACAATCTGTATTCAGATATGAGACGGAAAAATTGTAAGAAGGAGGGAGCGTATGAGCAGCTATGACAAGGTAATATTTATATGTACAGGCAATACTTTTTGTAGTCCGGTAGCTGAAGCAGTGTACAAGTCTATGGCACCGACATGGTTGCCGCCAGCTGTTTCACGTGGAATAGTTGTGCTGTTTTCAGAACCGATTAATCCTAAAGTAAATGTACTATTAAGCGGGCATGATTTTGAATTAAGTGATCACAAGTGTTCTGTTATGCTTGATAAGAATGAGATAACACCGGAGACATTGTTAATTACAATGACATTTAGCGAGAAGGTCAAGCTAATGGAAGACTTTGGGATAGAACATAATGTTTATACATTGGGAGAGTTTATTGAAGAGGATACAGATATTACTAATCCTTACGGAGCAGAGGAAGAACTTTATGAGAAGTTTTTTGAAGAAGTATGCTCCAGAGTGGAGAGGGTAATACTTCGTATAGAAGCAAATTATCATGAAGAGGCAATAGCCGAATCCGGTGGCAATATGGAAAGTAAAGACACCGATGACAGAAAAGAAAAGATGGAGGACTGATAAGATGATAGCATTAGGATGTGATCATGGTGGGTATGCATTAAAGCAGGAGGTTATAGGATATCTGAAGAAGAATGGCATCGAATATAAGGATTACGGATGCTATGACGAAAAGGCGTGTGATTATCCTATATATGGCAAGGCTGTAGCAAATGCCGTTGCATCAGGTGAGTGTGATAAGGGAATAATAATATGTGGTACAGGAATAGGCATCTCAATAGCTGCCAATAAGGTTAAAGGAATAAGGGCTGCGCTATGTCATGATACATTTAGTGCAGAAGCTACAAGACTTCATAATGACGCAAACGTATTAGCCATGGGAGCAAGAGTAGTAGGTCCTGGACTTGCATTAAAGATAGTTGATACATTTTTAAATACAGAATTCTCCAATGAAGAAAGACATGTAAGACGTATCAGCCAGATAGAAGAGTAACAAGACTCAACAATAAGAGTAACAGTTCAGCCTTCCATTCACTACATTCATAAAACCTGCCAGCAGTTGTTATATTTAAAAATACTTTAGTTATGAACTGCTGTCAGTCGCTGCGTTGCAGCTTTTGTTTTATTCATTACGTGAATGAAAGGCTATTCTACCATATAAATAATAGATAGTATACCGAGCAAGCTCGAATACTATCTATTATTTATATGGCTGAACTGTTACAAAAATTAAAAAAACATTGAAAAATCTCT
>JALERT010000094.1 GCA_022764445.1 Lachnospiraceae bacterium
GAGCAAATACCATATCTGCACCGATATGCTTTGAATTCATGCAGATATATGCACTGCCGTAAGCATTACCTGTTATAAGATTAACCTTGGCAACGTCAGCCTGTACAAATGCATTTGTAAGCTGTGCAGCTGCTGTTGCAACAGTCTTTTCTTCTTCTACTGTTGTAGCGAAACCTTCAACGTTTGTAAGTGTAAGTACAGGGATATTAAATGCATCACATTTCTTTACAAAAGAAGCTGCCTTTTCACAACCTGCCGTTGTAAGACGTGCATCATAATCTGCTACTTTATTGCCTTCCTCATCAAACTCTGCTGTACGGTTAGCTACTGCTCCGATTGTAAGACCATCAAGACATATAAATCCTGTAACCATCTCTTTTGCATATCCTGCCTTAACTTCCATAAAGAAGTTATTATCACCTATGTCTGCAAGTGCAACAGCAGGATCAGCTATTTCAGCAGCGAAATTATCAACTACACGGTTAAGATCATCCATACACTCATCTGAGAATGCTGTATCATTATTATTTTCAGGAAGAATTGAAACAAGCTCTCTTACGCTGTTAAGCATCTCTGCTTCTCCTTCAACAACAAAATCAACTACTGATGCTGCTTTCTGGAAGTCAGCTGATGCTGTATCAAGCTTGTCCACATAATTTCCGTCTAATGTATTTGGAGAATTAACAAAAAGCTTCGCATTGTTCTGCTCCATAAATGTAAAATCACTCATTGCCGCAAGAACAGCTACTCCACCACCACAATTGCCAAATATGGCACTTATCTGTGGCACTACACCTGATGCTTTAGACTTAATCTTATAAATCTCACCAAATCCGGCAAGTGCATCTGTTGATTCCTGAAGACGCATTCCTGCACAGTCAATCAGTCCGATAACCGGTACACCTGTCTTCATTGCTAATTCATATACATGTGCAATCTTCTTTGCATGCATCTCACCAATTGTTCCGTTAAGAGATGATGCGTCCTGGCTATAAATATAGACAGGATTATTTTGAATAAGTCCATATCCGGTGATAACACCATCAGCGGGTACTGACTTTTCCTGCATGTTAAAATCTGTGCTTCTTTTTGTTATATTTGCGCCGATTTCAACAAAACTGTTTTCATCAACTAAAGACGCTATACGATCTTTTGCTGATAAAGCATTTGTGTTACTCATGTTCAGCCCTCCAATATAGTAGAATTCATTCGGCAAAAGCCTATTAGTTAAAACATTTTTTACCGAGTTTAAGTTTATTACTTTTTCAAAAAAATAGCAACCTTTTTTTAGATATTTTTACTAAATAAGGTTATTAATCCCATCTTCAAATAATATATTTTAAAAAATAGCACAAAATTTAAGGATATATTTATGCAAAAATTAATAAGTAGTTTTATATATTCTATTTGCCTTATATTACTTACTCTGACATTTATAAATTCAAATAATGCTTTTTTAAATGAAAATATCCCTTTCTTTAAAAAAGAATCATGTAAAACACCTTCAGATATAACTATTACGGCTAAAGAGCTTGGTGTATCCTCTGATGCCGCCACTCCATCTGCACTTCATGCAAAAGCATATTGTCTTATGGATGCAGAATCAGGTCAGATTCTTATCGGACATAATGAAAATGAAAAGCTTCCAATGGCAAGTACCACAAAGATCATGACATGCATAGTTGCACTGGAACACAGCAATCTTAATGATACAGTTACAGCTTCATCTTATGCCGCATCAATGCCTGATGTACAGCTCAATATGAAAAAGGGTGAAAAATTTCTTCTAAAGGATCTTATGTATTCACTTATGCTTGAATCCCACAATGATACTGCAGTAGCAATTGCTGAACATATAGGCGGTTCAGTGGAAGGATTTGCAAAGCTTATGAATGACAAAGCGGAAGAACTTGGGTGTACCGATACACATTTTGTAACACCAAACGGTCTTGATGATGATGATCACTATACAACTGCATCTGATCTTTGTAAGATTGCATGTTATGCGATACAAAGCAGGGAATTTATTAAAATAATTCAGACTCCTTCATATTCATTTATGAATAAAGATAATACAAGAAGTTATTCAGTAAATAATAAAGATGCTTTTCTTAAGCTATATGAAGGGGCACTTGGGATTAAAACCGGTTTTACCGGTAATGCAGGATACTGCTTTGTCGGTGCTGCAAAAAGAGAAAATACAACTCTGATTTCATCCGTACTTGCATGCGGATGGCCACCCAATAAAAGCTTTAAATGGTCTGATACCACTTCACTCATGAATTATGGCTTCAGCAAATACACAAAATATTCCCTAACACCCGACAATACGCTTCCTGCCATCTCAGTAAAAGACGGAACAAATAAAAATCTGCATATAAAAAGAAGCAGTATGGATTCATTTACAATACTCCTTACTGCCTCTGATAAAATAGATATCTCTTATGATATACCATCACACATAAACGCTCCTGTACGTGCAGGAGACATAATAGGATATGAACGATACAGCCTCAACAATAAATTATATTATGAAATTCCTCTTGTAGCAGATACTTCTGTAAAAAAAGCAGATGATAAGTTTTTCAGAAAAATTATGTTTAATCTTTTCTTCATGAAATATACTTATTGATATTCAAAATACATTTTTAACTATGATATTACTGAAGAACCGCCATGTCTTCATTACCGGCCTCTGCCTCTGCTACTGCACTGCATATTCTGTCATATACAATTTTTGACACTTCTACCGACTTCATTTTCTTATACTCATCATATACTATCGGTTTTAGATAAAATACATGTGTTACGATTTTTCTAAGTGACCAGAGATCAAATACTTTCCATGAATCAACGATAGCAACAGGAACTATCGGTGCTTTAGCACGCATAGCACTTTTAAAACATCCCGGCTTAAACTCATCGACATAATTTCCATTCCTGTGCTTATAACCGCCTGACGGAAATATAATGAATTTTCTGCCATTTTTTACCTCGTTCGTAACTTCTTTTATTATTCCAGAAGCCTGTCTCAGATCATGAAGTTTTAGTCTTTTACCCTGCACCAGATCTATAAACTGCTTTACAAGAGGACCATGTGACCTTGCATCATCCATTACTACAGAACATGGCTTTTCATGAGTATGCATAATACCAAGTGCATCATATTTTCCCTGATGGTTGGCAAACATTACATATCCGCCCTCTTGAGGCAGATTTTCAACTCCGTGTGCTATAGTCTTTATTCTTCCCGTCTTCTTCATGAGATTAATTACATGCTGATCATATTTGTATCGAAATTCCTCAGAGTACTTCTCAGGGTGCTTTGCATAATATCCCATCGTTGGAATCATCCATGCCCTGTAAAGATTACCTGCAATAACATATATAAAACGTAACAACTTCTTCACCTTTTCCTTATCTTATGGTATATTTAATTAGAGTTACGGTTCACACCTAACTTTTACACTATATTTAAAAATTCGTTATATAATTTAACATATATTTATTTTTTTTACAACTGATACTAAAAATTTCAGGAGGTACACAATGGCATTAGACGGAATTGTAATAGCCAGTCTTGTAAACGAGCTTGATAATAAACTGACAGGCGGACGTATAACAAAAATAGCACAACCGGAAAAGGACGAGCTTTTGCTTACTGTAAAACAAAGCAGAACAAATGACAATAATAAGACGGTACGAAGCCAGAACAGACTTACCATATCTGTAAATCCCTCTCTTCCGCTTATGTATCTTACAGAAGACAATAAACAGTCCCCAATGACTGCACCTACATTTTGTATGGTACTCAGGAAACACCTTACAAACTGTAAGACTATAAGTATAAGGCAAATCGGTCTTGAAAGAGTTATCCGCAGGGAGCTTGAACATCTTAATGAAATGGGCGATAT
>JALERT010000174.1 GCA_022764445.1 Lachnospiraceae bacterium
AATAAAATTAAGTTATTTTGTGTTTTACTTAATTTTATTTTGTATGCTTTATGTAATATAAGAAAAAAAGAACCATCCTTACGGATGATCCTTTTATAAATTATTCGTCAATAATTAGTATTTGCGCTTACGAGCTGCCTCAGACTTCTTCTTACGACGAACACTTGGCTTTTCGTAATGCTCTCTCTTACGAATTTCCTGCTGGATACCTGCTTTAGCACAATTTCTTTTGAAACGACGTAAAGCGTTATCCAATGTCTCATTCTCTTTTACGATTACATTTGACATAGTCTCACACCTAACCTCCCTCCAGTTGTAGATTATGCTTCCAATACACAACTGTATAGGGTAATATTTTTACAACAGAACAACTCTCATGTTCTGCTCGCACAAAGAGTATTATAACATAATTTAAATATTAGTCAATAACCTTTTTGAAAAAAGTGATTCTTTTATAACTGGCTTTCAACTACCTCTACAGCCTTTTCGATTGCTGCCGGTATTCCATCTGGATTCTTACCACCGGCCTGAGCCATATTTGGACGTCCACCGCCGCCACCACCTACGAGCGATGCTATCTCTTTTATAAGATTTCCGGCATGTGCCCCTTTCTTCATGGCTTCATCAGTTGCCATTGCAAGAAGAGTTACTTTACCACCAATTGATGATGCAAGTACGACTACACCTTCACCTATCTTTTCCTTCATCTGGTCGCCAAGATTGCGAAGTCCGTTCATGTCTACATCAGGTACTGCCATTGCAAGGACTTTTACTCCCTTAACTTCCTTAATCTGACTGTCGACATCACCTACTGCATCATTTGCAAGTTTTGCCTTAAGCTTCTCATTTTCGCTTGAAAGTTCTTTTATTTCATCATGCATGGCATTGATTTTATTTACGAGCTTTGAAGGTTCTGCTTTTGCAGCCTTTGCTGCTTCATTAAGTTCTTTTTCAACCTCTGCATAATACTTCATAAGGCCTTCGCCTGTAAGTGCTTCGATACGACGTGTTCCTGCTGCCACACCACTCTCAGATATAATCTTAAAGTATCCGATTACACCTGTATTGGCAACATGTGTACCACCACAAAGCTCTGTACTGAAATCGCCCATTTTAACTACACGAACTTTTTCGCCGTATTTCTCACCAAAGAGTGCCATAGCACCTGTCTTTTTAGCTTCATCAAGTGACATAACTTCTGTTACAACCTGCAAATCTGCAGCTATTTCTTTATTTACGATATCTTCAACTCTGCTTATTTCTTCAGGTGTCATTGCTGAAAAATGTGTAAAGTCAAATCTTAATCTGCTGCCATCATTGTATGAACCTGCCTGCTCTACATGAGTTCCAAGTACTTCACGTAGTGCCTTCTGTAAAATATGTGTAGCACTGTGATTCTTACATGTTGCCAGACGGTTTGCAGCATCGACCTTAAGTGTTACTGTATCTCCATCCTTAAACATACCCTTAACGACTTCACCTATATGAGCGACCTTGCCGCCGAGAAGTTTAACTGTATCTTTTACCTTAAATTCACTGTCGCCACAGACAATTGTTCCTATATCTGCCTGCTGACCACCCATTGTTGCATAGAATGGTGTCTTGTCAACTATAATTGTTCCTGTCTGACCATCTGTAAGAGCGGCAACTACTTCATTTTCAGTTGTAAGAGCTGTAATCTTTCCATCAGCCTCAAGCTTGTCATATCCGTCAAACTCTGTTGTAAGTGCCGGATCAAGCTGCTGGTAAACTGTTTCTTCCGCTCCCATGTAATTTGTAGTCTTACGAGCCTTACGAGCCTTTTCCTTCTGCTCCTGCATTGCTTTCTCAAAGCCTTCTTCATCAACTGTACAATCAGCTTCTTCGAGAATTTCCTTTGTAAGATCAAGAGGGAATCCGTAAGTATCGTATAGCTTGAATGCATCTTCTCCTGAAAGCTCAGTCTTTCCTTCTGCCTTCATATCCTGCTGCATCTGTGTAAGTATGTTAAGTCCCTGATCTATTGTCTTATCAAATTTACTCTCTTCCTGTGAAAGTACATTTAAGATAAACTCTTTCTTTTCTTCAAGTTCAGGATAACCATCTTTTGATTCATTTATAACAGTCTGTGCAAGTTCTGCCATGAACTGTCTGTCAATACCAAGCATACGTCCATGACGAACTGCTCTTCTTATAAGACGGCGAAGTACATAACCACGGCCTTCATTTGATGGCATTATTCCGTCTGATACCATGAATGTTGATGATCTGATATGATCTGTGATAAGTCTTATAGATACATCATCTTTCTCGTCTTTCTGATACTCTTTGCCTGCAAGAGAGCATATCTTATCTCTTATTGCTTTCATTGTATCAATATCAAATACAGAATCCACATCCTGAACAACTACTGCAAGTCTTTCAAGTCCCATACCTGTATCTATATTTTTATTTTCAAGTTCTTCATATCCGCCGTGACCGTCACCATTAAACTGTGTAAATACGTTGTTCCAGACTTCCATGAATCTGTCGCAGTCACAGCCGACTTTACAATCAGGCTTACCACATCCGTACTTCTCACCACGGTCATAATATATCTCAGAACATGGACCGCAAGGACCTGCACCATGCTCCCAGAAATTATCACACTCACCATTTTCATCACGATAGAAACGTGTAATCTTTTCTCCGGGAACACCTATTTCCTTAGTCCAGATGTCATATGCCTCATCATCTTCTCCGTAAATAGATGGATAAAGTCTATCAGGATCCATTCCTATAACTTCTGTAAGGAATTCCCATGACCATGCTATTGCTTCATGTTTAAAATAATCACCAAATGAGAAGTTACCAAGCATCTCAAAGAATGTAAGATGACGTGCTGTCTTACCTACATTTTCAATATCACCTGTACGAACACACTTCTGGCATGTTGTGACACGTCTTCTTGGTGGTATCTCCTGACCTGTAAAATATGGCTTAAGCGGAGCCATTCCTGCATTAATAAGTAACAAACTATTATCATTGTGTGGAACAAGTGAAAAGCTTTTCATAGCTAAATGATCCTTGCTCTCAAAGAACTTCAGGTACATTTTACGAAGTTCATTTACACCGTACTTCTTCATCTTTTATCTCACCTTTCATTGGATTTATATCATATTATTTAAATCATTATATATAACAATTTAAAAACTAATTATTAATTATAAATTAATGATTTTTGTCTGTCAATCTATGCACCAATAATTCAGCTCCGAAAGGTAAAACTTTCTTTGCCTGCGCCTATCTTGGTAAATTTAACTTTTGAGTTCATATCAACATTTTTTTATTTTTTTATGACTTTATCCACACTCACAGTGCATAGCTCTCCTGTTTTTCTGTTTTT
>JALERT010000175.1 GCA_022764445.1 Lachnospiraceae bacterium
GGAACAGACGGATTTCGTGGTGAAGCAAATGTTGATCTCAATGTTGTACATGCGTATAAGGTGGGGAGATTTTTAGGATGGTATTACGGAAAAGAGCATAAAGCAAGAATCGTCATAGGAAAAGATACAAGGCGCTCAAGTTACATGTTTGAAGATGCACTTTCAGCAGGTCTTACTGCAAGCGGTGCGGATGTATATCTTCTTCACGTAACTCCAACTCCAAGCGTATCCTATGTTGTGCGTACAGAACAGTTTGATTGTGGAATTATGATTTCGGCGAGTCATAATCCATATTATGATAACGGACTCAAGGTAATCAATGGGAATGGTCATAAGATGGAGGCAGAAGTAGAAGAAAAGATTGAAGAATACATAGACAGTGAAGAAGATACAATTCCTTTTGCTACAAGGGAAAATATAGGATGCACTGTAGATTATGCCATAGGAAGACACAGATACATAGGATATCTTATGTCTCTTGCAACACGTTCATTTAAGAATATAAAGGTTGGTCTTGACTGTGCTAACGGCTCTTCATATTCTGTGGCTAAAGGTGTCTTTGATGCCCTGGGAGCTAAGACATATGCAATAGGCATGGAGCCTGATGGAACCAATATTAATGATAACTGTGGTTCTACACATATTGAAAATCTTCAGAAGTTCGTTAAAGAAAATAATCTGGATGTGGGATTTGCATTTGATGGTGATGCTGACAGATGTCTCGCAGTAGATGATAAGGGTGATGTTATTGACGGAGATGCTATTCTTTATCTGTGTGGATGTTATCTGAGAGACAAGGGAGAACTTAATAATAATACTGTTGTAACAACTGTTATGTCCAATCTTGGTTTATATAAGGCATTTGACAGAGAGGGAATTTCATATGAGAAGACAGCAGTAGGTGATAAGTACGTTAATGCTAATATGATGGAAAACGGCTATTCACTTGGTGGAGAGCAGTCAGGTCATATCATCTTTAGTAAATATGCTGTTACCGGTGATGGTGTTCTTACATCACTTATGCTTATGGAAGTAATGCTTGAAAGAAAAGCAAAACTTTCAGAACTTCGCAAAGGACTTAAGATTTATCCACAGCTTTTGAAGAATGTACGTGTTGCTGATAAACCGGCTGCAAAAAATGATCCTGATGTGATTGCAGAGACAAAGAAAGTGGAAGAAGCCCTTGGTGAAAATGGACGTATTCTCATAAGAGAAAGTGGAACAGAGCCTGTAATACGTGTAATGGTTGAAGCAGAGACACAGGAATTATGTGAGAAGTATGTAGATCAGGTGATTGACGTACTTAAGGCAAAAGGTCATGCTATGTAACAGTTCAGCCTTTCATTCACTACATTCATAAAACCTGCCAGCAGTTTTTATATTTAAAAAGTAGTATAATTATTGACTGCTGTCAGTCACTTCGTTGCAGCTTTTGTTTTATTCATTACGTGAATGAAAGGCTATTCTACCATATAACTAACAGATAGTATACCGAGCAAGCTCGAATCCTTTCTGTTAGTTATATGGCTGAACTGTTACAATGCTATAAAAAATTATAAAAAAACCTTGATTTTAGAGCGTTGTTCATGATATATTATACAAATGGTGATTTACGGGAAGAGTTCCCAGGATTATAAGGAGGAAAATATTAAAATGAGTGTACAGGTAGAAAAGTTAGAAAAGAGTATGGCAAAGCTTACAATTGAGGCTTCTGCAGAGGATTTTGAGGCTGCAATTGATAAGGCATATAAGAAAAATAAAAGTAAGATTGCTATGCCGGGATTCCGTAAAGGCAAAGCTCCTCGTAAAATGATCGAAAAGATGTATGGTGCAGGTATATTTTATGAAGATGCAGCTAATGCCATTATTCCTGATGCTTATGCAGATGCAGCAAAAGAGAGTGGACTTGAGATCGTTGCACAGCCTGAAATTGATGTTGTACAGATTGAATCAGGCAAGCCATTTATATTTACTGCTACGGTTGCAGTAAAGCCTGAGGTTACTCTTGGTGAATATAAGGGAATTGAAGTAGAAAAGAAGACAGCAGAAGTAACAGATGAAGATATCAATGCTGAGATAAACAGAGTAAGAGAAAATAACTCAAGAATGATAACTGTAGATGACAGAGCAACACAGGATGGCGATACAGTAATTATTGACTTTGATGGTTATGTTGACGGTGAGCAGTTTGAAGGCGGTAAGGCTGAGGATTATTCTCTTGTTCTTGGTTCACATACATTTATCGACAACTTTGAAGATCAGTTAGTTGGAAAGAATATCGGTGATGATGTTGAAGTTAATGTAACATTCCCTGATCAGTATCAGGCAGAAGAACTTCAGGGCAAGCCTGCTGTATTCAAAGTAAAGATTAAAGAAATCAAAGTTAAGGAACTTCCAGAGGTTGATGACGAGTTCGCACAGGACGTATCTGACTTTGATACTCTTGCAGAGTACAAGGAAGATCTTAAGAAGAAACTTCTTGAAAGCGCAGAAGCTGCTATTAGCAGAGAAAAAGAAGAAGCAGTAATCACAAAGATTATAGAAAATGCACAGATGGATATACCTGAACCAATGGTTGATACACAGACACGCCAGATGATGCAGGAGTTTGCACAGCGTATTCAGAGTCAGGGACTTTCTCTTGAACAGTATATGCAGTTTACAGGTCTTACACCACAGAAGATGATTGAGGATCTTAAGCCACAGGCTCTTAAGCGCATCCAGAGCCGTCTTGTACTTGAGGCAGTAGTAGCTGCAGAGAATATCGAAGCTACAGAAGAAGAAGTTCAGAAGGAAATTGAAAATATGGCTTCAATGTATCAGATGGAAGCTGATAAGTTAAAAGACCTTATGGGCGAAGAAGAAAAGAAACAGATAAGCTTAGATGTAGCTGTACAGAAAGCAGTAGATTTAGTAGTTGAAGCTGCAGTAGAGAAATAAATTGTAGAAATATTATTTTCTACACTTAGCGCCAGCCTTTCAGGATTGTACATGATGTGTACAGTCCGGTTGGCGTTTATTTAAAATGTAGCGTATTGGTATATGTTTAATATGCCGGTGTTTTTAGATTATGTTTGATTTATATAGTATGTTTAGACCAGATAGTACCGGCAGGAATGGAGTTGTTTATGAGTTATAGTATTCCTTATGTTATTGAGAAGACAAGTAGCGGTGAGCGTTCATATGATATTTATTCAAGACTTTTACAGGAAAGAATTATATTTTTATCAAATGAAGTTAATGATGATATAGCAAGCCTTGTTGTATCACAGCTTTTATTCCTGGAGTCACAGGATTCAACAAAGGATATACATCTTTACATTAACAGTCCGGGAGGATCAGTTAGTGCAGGATTTGCAATATATGATACAATGAATTACGTTAAATGTGATGTTTCAACAATATGTATGGGACTTGCTGCAAGTATGGGAGCATTTCTCCTTGCAGGTGGAGCAAAAGGTAAGAGATTCGCTCTTCCAAATGCAGAGATTATGATACATCAGCCATCAGGTGGAGCAAAAGGTCAGGAAACTGAGATTCGTATCGTTGCAGAACAGATTTTAAAGACAAGAAACCGTTTAAATGAAATCCTTGCACAGAATACAGGCAAGCCGCTTGATGTTATCGCTGCAGATACAGAGCGTGATAATTACATGACAGCAGAAGAAGCTAAAGCGTATGGCATTATTGATGAGATAGTAACCAATAGAAAATAAATTTTTATTGTAGAGGGGTTAACAGTAATAATAAATTCAGTGCGGAGGTAGTAATGGCAGGAAAGAAAGATGACTCAAAGTTAAAGTGTTCTTTTTGTGGTAAAACGCAGGCTCAGGTTCGTAAATTAATAGCAGGTCCCGGAGTTTATATCTGTGATCAGTGCATTGAGCTTTGTTCTGAAATTATTGATGAAGATATCATAGGTGATGATGAGAAATATGATACTGACAGTGAAATAAATTTATTGAAGCCAAAAGAAATAAAAGAATTTCTTGATGAATATGTAGTTGGACAGGATGAGGCAAAAAAGGTCTTGTCAGTTGCTGTTTATAATCATTACAAAAGAGTTCTTTCAAAGAATGATATGGATGTAGATATCCAGAAGAGTAATATCATTATGGTTGGACCAACAGGTTCAGGTAAAACTTTTCTGGCACAGACTTTGGCTAAGATTCTTAATGTTCCATTTGCTATCGCTGATGCAACAGCACTCACAGAGGCAGGATATGTAGGTGAGGACGTTGAAAATATTCTTCTGAAGATAATTCAGTCAGCTGATTATGATATGGAAAGAGCTGAGCATGGCATAATCTATATAGATGAGATTGATAAGATTACACGTAAGGGAGAAAATGTCTCAATAACACGTGATGTATCAGGTGAAGGTGTTCAGCAGGCTCTCCTTAAGATTCTTGAAGGAACGGTCGCAAGTGTACCGCCTCAGGGTGGAAGAAAGCATCCACATCAGGAATTTTATCAGATAGATACTACCAATATATTATTTATATGTGGTGGAGCATTTGATGGTCTTGAGAAAATCATTGCTGCAAGAACAGGACAGAAATCAATAGGATTCAATGCAGAGATTGCAGAAAAGAAGGACGAGAATATTGGAGATTTATTCAGACAGGTTTTACCTGAGGATTTTGTGAAGTTTGGAATTATTCCGGAACTGGTTGGACGTCTTCCAATCAATGTAGCACTTGATCTTCTTGACGAAGAAGCACTTACAAAGATATTAGTTGAGCCTAAAAATGCGCTTACAAAGCAGTATGCCAAGCTTTTTGAGATGGATGGTGTTAAACTTACATTTGAGGACGAAGCTATTAAGGCAGTTGCAAAGAAGTCATTTGAAAGAAAGACAGGTGCAAGAGGTTTAAGAGCTATAATGGAATCTGTCATGATTGATGTTATGTATGAAGTGCCATCAGATGAGTCAATTAAAGAGTGTATAATAACTAAAGAATCTGTACTGGATGGTGATGAACCAAGAATCATAGGGGAGGATAACAAAGAGAAAAAACTTCCTGTGAAAAATAATGCAGAGGATGAAATTGCATAGTTAAACTTAGGACAGCGTCATCATAAGATGGCGCTGTTTATAAATTACTGTACATGTATTGGCGTTACAAAAAATTATAATATAACACAATACTATGCAAAAGTCTGGTATATGGATGAAAAGTAAAAAGATATCAGATGTAATATGAGGTGAATTAATGGAAGAAAATTTGGATAATAAATTAGATAATAAGATGATACCGGTTGTTACGCTTAGGGATATAGTTGTTTTTCCAGGGACAACAGTTTACTTTGAAGTTGGAAGAGAATCAACAATTAAAGCCGTAAGTGAAGCAATGAATAGCGATAAAATGATATTTACTGTTGCACAGAAAGATCAGCATGAAGAAAATCCGGGGTTAGAAGATGTTTTCGAGATAGGAACACTTGCAGAAGTAAAGCAGATAATAACCCTTCCTGATAAGGTGATGCGGGTAGTTATAGTCGGTATAAAACGCATGAAGTTAAAGTATGTTGAGACTGTTAATGATCATTTGCGCGGTTCACTTGAAGAAGTGCAGGAGACAGGAGATACTTCATATACTCTTGAAGTTGTTGCATATGTGCGCGGACTTAAGGATTTATTTAAAGTTTACTGTGATGAGCTTGGTAAGATAAACCAGCAGATCTATCAGGAGATAATGGACTGTACGGATATAGAGAGGCTTATTTATATGATTACATCAAATATCCCTGTTAATTACCAGTTGAAGCAGAAGATACTTGATGAAGATGATGTTATGAAACGTCATGAGGAGTTATCAGTAATCCTTAGCAGAGAGATAAGCATAATGCGTATACAGGATGATGTTGCCACTCGTGTCAAGAGACAGGTGGATGAAAACCAGAAAGAATATTACCTGCGTGAACAGATTAAGGCAATACATAAAGAACTTGGTGATGAGGACGAAGTTTCAGAGGCTGATAAATATACTGAAAAGTTAGAAAAATTAAAGGCTCCAAAAAGGGTTAAGAAGAAAATAAGTGAAGAAATAAGAAGGTTTCGGCTTACCAATTCAAATTCATCTGAAAATGCTGTGATAAGGGGATATATTGAAACACTTCTGAGTATTCCATGGAAGAAAAAAAGCAAAGACAATACAGATATATTACATGCACAGGAAATACTTGATGAAGATCACTATGGGCTTAAAAAGGTTAAGGAAAGAGTTTTGGAATGTCTTGCCGTAAAGACTCTTAAAGAAGACGGTCAGAGTCCTATTATCTGTCTCGTAGGACCTCCGGGAACAGGTAAAACATCCATAGCAAAGTCTGTTGCAAGGGCACTTGACCGAAAGTATGTAAGAATATGTCTTGGCGGTGTACGTGATGAAGCTGAGATAAGAGGTCACAGAAGAACATATGTAGGTGCAATGCCAGGAAGAATAATAGCTGGTCTTAAAAGGGCAAAAGAAAAAAATCCATTGATTCTTCTGGATGAAATAGATAAAATAGGTACTGACAGTAAGGGAGATCCATCAGCTGCCCTTCTTGAAGTATTAGATCCCGAACAGAATAAACATTTTTCTGACCATTATGTTGAAATACCGGTAGATCTTTCACATGTAATGTTCATGTGTACAGCCAATACACTTGATACGATACCGCGCCCTCTTCTTGACAGAATGGAGGTAATAGAACTCTCAGGATATACAGAACCTGAAAAGTTCCATATTGCTAAAGAACATCTTATTGAAAAGCAGATAACTGCCAATGGTTTGACAAAATCACAGCTTACCATATCAGATAAGGCTATTCACATTATTATACAGAATTATACCAGGGAAGCCGGAGTACGTAATCTTGAAAGACAGATTGCGAAGGTCTGCCGAAAAGCTGCTATGGAAGTTGCTAAGGACAACGACTGCAAAGTAAGGGTTTCAGAGCGCAACATAAAGAAGTTCCTTGGAATGGAAAGATATGAAAATAATATGGCAAATGAACATTCTGACGTGGGAATTGTACGTGGACTTGCATGGACAAGTGTTGGTGGTGAAACTTTAGAGATAGAAGTAAATATCATGGATGGAACAGGGAAGCTTGAACTTACCGGCAAGCTTGGGGATGTTATGCAGGAGTCTGCAAAGATTGCATTATCGTATGTACGTTCTGTATTAAGTGATAAAATAGATAGTGAATACTTTAATAAGCATGATATACATCTTCATGTTCCAGAAGGAGCTGTACCAAAAGACGGACCATCAGCTGGAATTACCATGGCTACAGCTTTATATTCTGCACTTACAGGTAAGAAAGTAAGGGCAGACGTTGCCATGACAGGTGAAATAACATTAAGGGGAAGAATACTTCCTATAGGTGGACTGAAAGAAAAACTCATCGCTGCAAAAATAGCAGGTATAAAGCTTGTTACCGTACCTGAGAAAAATAAAAAAGATGTTGCAGAGATTGAAAATGAAGTAAAAGAAGGCATTGATATTAAATTTGTAACAAGTGCAGAAGATGTATGGAAGTATGCAATTGAAAGGTAAGGATATGAAGATAAAAAGTGTAAATCTTGAAACAGTTTGCGGCATTACAAGCAAACTACCTGATAATAAAATGCTTGAGATAGCATTTGCAGGACGTTCCAATGTTGGAAAATCATCTCTTATTAATGCTCTTATGAATAGAAAATCATATGCGCGTACATCACAACAGCCAGGAAAGACACAGACAATTAATTTTTATAATATAAATGAAATGCTCTATTTTGTTGATCTTCCCGGATATGGTTTTGCAAAAGTTTCTCAGGATACTGTTAAAAAATGGGGAAAGATGATTGATAATTATCTTGAAAACTCAAAAGTTTTACGAATGGTATTTCTTCTTGTCGATATACGTCACAAACCTAACCAGAACGATATACAGATGTATAACTGGTGCATTAATTATGGGTTTAACCCCATAATCATTGCAACTAAATCTGATAAGATAAAACGTTCACAAAAGGCAAAGCTAATAAAAGATATAAAAAATACTCTTAATGTCGTAGAGGGAACACCCGTTATACCTTTTTCTGCCATTGATAAAAGTGGACGTGATGAGATATGGGAATATATCGATATGTCATATGAAAATTTCAAAGAGGAATTACAAGAGGAATAAACACAGGAGGAGAAAAGTGTGAATACAGAAAAAAAGCAAAAAATAAGTTATTTAAAGTACGCAGTATTTGCTGCAGTCATAATGGCATTAAGTTGCATTATGTATATGGATGCATCAGCATTTACCAATCTTTTGTATAACTCAATGGTGAGTGTATATGCTGGAGACAGTGTTGATCTATCAAAATCAATTGATGAGGAATATATTGATATTAATAGTGAAGGTAATAAGAATTATACTATAGAATATAAATGGAATGAAGAAAATCAGAATCCTTCCTGTGCATCGCTTACAGGAGATGGAATGGTAAGAACGGAAGAACCGGGAAAAGTAAAGGTTGATATAACATATATTTATATGGATTTTGTCCATACTGAAACAATTACTGTAAATATTCTTGCACCTCAAAAAATATCAGGTGAATATGGTAAAATGTATTCACTTGATGCGTATGAACTGTATGTGAATGGTTATATTGGTGACAACGACTATAATGATGATGACGATGATTATAATGATGATGACGATTATTATGACGATGATTATTATGATGACGATGATGATTATAATGATGATGATTATAATGATGATGACGATTATTATGATGACGATTATTATGATGACGATTATTATGATGACGATGATTATTATTATGGAATGTATAAATCAAATAATAGTAACTACAGTTTCATATGTGAAGGAAGCAGTGGCACAGTAGATGAATACGGAAAGGTAAGAGTAGAAGGTTTTTCTGGATTTGAAGTATATGCTGTTAAGAGTGACAATACAAAATTTAAAGTGGCAGAGGTAGATGTTGTTCTTCCGAAATTAAATAAAGATACATTTACGGCAGCAGTCGGAACAACGAGAGATTATCCTGTCATTAAAAATTATTCAGCTATTGAAGGTGATGGTGAAATACAGTGGTCATCAGAAAATGATATAATATCTCTTGATAAGGATAAAATAAGTGCATTAAAAACAGGAAAAACCAATATATCTGTATCCATTACTGCAAAAAATGGCGAAGAATTTAAAATGTCATGTCAATTAATTGTGACAGATCCTGTACTTTCAAAAACAGAGTTTGTTATGGCAGAGGGTGTTACAAAAAAAATGCCTATTACCGGTATTTGTAATGAGAGTATAATTAAATCTTCTGATGATGATTACGGAGTTTATATTAATGAAAAAGGTGAAATATGTGCTGAATATAAAGGAAAATATAATTTTAATTTTACCGTAGACGGAAAGGAATTACAGTGCAAAGTAATTGTAACAGATCCACACTTTGATATATCGGGAGTTTCAAAATATAAAGGCTATAAAAAAAGTCTTAGCATAAAGGGGACAGAAAAGGGAAAGAGTAATGTATCGTATAAGAGCAGTAATAATAAAATTGTGGCAGTTTCCCAAACAGGTAAGGTGACATGTAAAAAAATAGGCCATGCAAAGATAACAGTTACTGCTGATGGAAGAAAGATTGTTCTTAATACTGAAATTGCTTCGGTGAAAGGATATAAGGCGGCTCAAAAGGCTATATCAATATCAAAGACTAAAACTGTCTACAGTCAGGCCCATAGAATGGATAAGGGAAAATACGACTGCAGCTCACTTGTATGGAGAGTTTATTCAAAGTATGGTTATTACTTTGGTGTAAAAAAAGGATGGGCACCAACTGCAGCAGATATAGGTAAATGGTGTTCAAACAATCATAAAGCAATTTACTCGAAAGGTGTATCCAGTGATAAACTTCTTCCTGGAGACTTAATATTTTACTCATATAAAAAGAATGGAAGATATAAGAATATAAGTCACGTAGAAATGTATACGGGTAATGGAATGGATGTTTCTGCCAGCAGCAGTAATAATAAAGTAATCCACTATGATTATTATCCTAGTGATTATATTGTAATGATTGCAAGACCTACAAAATAAAATATAAAAGACATATTATATGTCAGAATGGAGTATAAAATGAAAATAGTTGTATTGGCTGGTGGTCTTAGTACAGAAAGAGATGTTTCTCTTATAACGGGCTCACATGTATGTAAGGCACTTAAAAAACGTGGACATAAGGCTGTTTTACTTGATGTATTTTTAGGATATGAAAGTGATGGTAAAGATATTGCTGAGATTTTTGATGATGACTTTAGCAGTGATGCAGCAGAAATTACAGAGATTGATCCTGACCTTGATAAGGTTAAGGCTTTAAGGGGTGGAGACACAGTAAGTTTCTTTGGCCCAAATGTAATAGATATATGCCGTATGGCAGATATGGTGTATATGGCACTTCATGGTGCTGACGGAGAGAATGGAAAGATTCAGGCGGCATTTGATCTTCTTGGCATAAAATATACGGGATCTGATTATCTTGGAAGTGCTATGGCTATGGACAAAGGTATGTCTAAAAAGATATTCATGACAGGTGGAATACCTACCCCGAAGGGATACTGCCTTAATAAGCATGATAAAATGATAATGCCTGACGAACTAGGATATCCATGTATTGTTAAGCCATGCTGTGGTGGTTCAAGTGTAGGTGTCAGCATCGCAAATAATGAAGAAGAATACAAAAAGGCACTTGAAATTGCTTTTAAATATGAAGATGAAGTAGTTGTCGAAGAATTTATAAAGGGAAGAGAGTTTTCTGTGGGAGTAATTGGTGGCAAAAGTCTTCCAATTATAGAAATAATTCCAAAGACCGGATTTTACGATTACAAGACTAAGTATCAGTCAGGAATGGCTGAAGATGTATGTCCCGCTGATCTTACAGAGGAACAGACAGACAGGATGCAGGCGCATGCCATTGATGTATATCGTGAGTTAAAGCTTGGAACGTATGCACGTATTGATTTCCTGCTTGATGCAAAAGGAGATATGTATTGTCTTGAGGCAAACACCCTTCCTGGTATGACAGCTACAAGTCTTCTTCCACAGGAGGCAAAAGCACTTGGAATTGAATATGAAGAGCTTTGCGAGATTATGATTGCAGAAGCAATGTATAAATATAAAGGCGGAGTTGAGGAGCTTCCTGCTGTCGGACATAACCGCAGATATACACTTGATGATATAAAGAAACCGGAGGATGTACAATGAAAAATTTAACTCCTGAAATGATAGCAAAAGTCAGCGGTGGAAGATGTATTACCGGTGATGATTATGTTTCAAAAGAAGTTGAGTCAATTACTACTGACAGCAGAGAAGCATCTTGCGGATGTATGTTTGTTGCAATCAAAGGAGAAAGAGTTGATGGCAATAAATTCATCTCTGGTGCATACGAAGACGGAGCATTATGCTGTATGTCTGAAAATGAACCTGAAAAAGTTCCGGAGGGAGCTGCATATATTGTAGTGGATTCATGCCTTCAGGCACTTAAAGATATAGCAGAGTATTACCGGGAAGTATGTGGAACTAAGATAATAGGGATTACCGGAAGTGTTGGAAAAACAAGTACAAAAGAGATGATTGCATCAGTTCTTTCAGAAAAGTTCAATACACTTAAGACACTGGGTAATTTCAATAATGAACTTGGAGTTCCACTCACTTTATTTAGATTAAGACCTGAGCATGAAGTTGCCATAGTCGAGATGGGTATAAGTGATTTTGGAGAAATGACAAGACTTTCAAAGATTGTTAAGCCGGATGCATGTGTTATAACCAATATCGGTCAGTGCCACCTTGAAAATCTTGGAGACAGAGACGGAGTTTTAAAAGCAAAGACAGAGATATTCAAGTATCTTAAGAAAGATGGAAAAGCTTATCTTAATGGTGATGACGATAAATTATCGAGCGTTAGTGACGTTAATGGAACAAGACCATATTTGTTTGGATTTAATAAGTCAAATGATATCTATGCTGATAACATAATAAACCATGGTCTTGCAGGAACAGAATTAGATGCGGTTACTAAAGATGTCACCATACACATAAAAGTTCCAGTACCGGGAAAGCATATGGTTTCAAATGCGCTTGCTGCAGTTGCTGCCGGTCTTGATATGGGAATGACACCTGATGAAATTAAGAATGGTATAAGCAGATTTAAACCTGTGGGTGGTCATAGCAGTATATACGAGACAGATATGTTTACCATAATGGATGATTGTTATAATGCCAATCCTGTATCTATGAAGGCTGGTCTTGATGTTCTTTCAGATGTATCAGGACGTAAAGTTGCGATAATCGGTGATATGTTTGAACTTGGTTCTGACGAAAAAGAAATGCATTATGATATAGGAAGATATGCTGCATTAAAGAATATTGACTGTATTATATGCATAGGAGAACTTGCAAAGGAATACGAAAAAGGTGCTAATGATGCAGGTAAAATTAAAGGTGTGTACTATTTTGCGGACAAGGACAAAGCGATTATAAAACTTCATGAAATACTTCAAAAATCAGATTCAATTCTTGTTAAGGCATCACATGGCATGCATTTTGAAAAGATTGTTGATATTTTAAAAAATATGTGATACAATACAGAACTGTTAAAGGCTTTGAACGTACAAAGTAGAGCTTATAATGCGGCAAGAGAGAGAATGTCACTGGCTGAAAGCATTCTTGCGTTATTATATTCTTCGAATTTCATACGGGAGCTTCATCTCTGAAGATATGGATTATTTATTACAGATAAGACAGAATTGTGTAGGAGATGACGGATGACATGCGTTATATGTTTATAAAAGAAGTGTTTATGTGATTTAACATAAGAAACAGGGTGGTACCGCGGTTAAAACCGTCCCTGATGCGTATAGCAGCAGGGAGAGTACTTTAATGATAAAAAAGCTTCCTGCAGAGCGCAGGAGGCTTTTCGTTTGTCATCATAAGGAAAACACATCAAAGATATTGACCCTTATGATGTTGCACAAAATCATTTATAAAGAGAAAGGAACAGATAAATGAAAGACAAGTTAAAGAAAATCATGGATGATGCCATATCCCAGATTGATAACTCAGAACAGCTTGAAAAACTTAATGAAATTAAAGTAGCTTTTTTAGGCAAAAAAGGTGAGTTAACATCAGTTTTAAAATCAATGAAAGACGTTGCTCCTGAAGACAGACCAAAGGTTGGTCAGATGGTTAATGAGACAAGAGCAATTATTGAAGAGAAACTCGAAGCTAAGAAAGCAGCTTTTGAGAAAGCCCTCATGGAAGAAAAACTTAAAAGTGAAACAATTGATGTAACACTTCCTGGAACAAAACTTATGGAAGGTCATCGTCATCCAAATAATATAACTCTTGAAGAAGTAGAAAACATATTTGTAGGTATGGGATACGAAGTTGTAGAAGGTCCTGAAGTAGAGTATGATTATTACAACTTTGAGGCATTAAATATTCCTGACAATCATCCGGCAAAAGACGAGCAGGAT
>JALERT010000205.1 GCA_022764445.1 Lachnospiraceae bacterium
CAGCTCTTTTTTTAAATATCTTTGTAGCAGTATATTTTTATCTGTGGAATATTGACAGCAGAATACCTGACAATATCCTTCTTATAGAAAATAGAGAGGAAAAGTTTGATTTTGGTGTTCCTCTGGAGGGAGAAATTGAAAATTCGGTTGATGCGATAAGTGTCATAAATGCCGCTAAAAACAATAATAAAAATATTCATTTTAATCTGAATGATCCCGTAGTAATGCAGGGAAGCACAGCGGGAAGCTACAAGGCAGAATTAAAATTATTTGGATTATTTCATTATAAAGATGTTAATTTTAATGTAATTAAAGAGCAGAAGGTCATGCCATCCGGAAGAGCTGTCGGTCTTTATGTAAATTCATCCGGGATAATGGTTCTTGGAAGCTCTGAAGTGGCGGGAAAAGACGGGACTACTTACGAGCCCGCAGCCAATGTATTACAGACGGGGGATTACATTTTCCGTGTAAATAATGAACCGGTAGAGACCATAGATGACATAGTAGAAATACTTCAGAAAAATGGTGAAGGTAAAGTGACTTTAAAGTTAAAGCGTGGCAGAAATCTTATAGATGTAAAAATTGATTCTGTCCTTGCTAATGACGGAACTTATAAGATTGGTGCGTGGCTTCGGGAAGATACGGAAGGAATCGGAACGGTCACTTATGTAAATAAAAATAATAAATATGCAGCATTAGGTCATGGAATTACTGATATAGATACAGGCCTTTTAATCGATATAAAAGACGGGGGTGTATATCCTGCTTCCGTTCAGCGTGTGGTGGCTGGCGAATCAGGAATCCCAGGTGAGATTATTGGCTCAGTTAAGCTCGGTGAATCATCAAAGATTGGCACCATTGAGAATAATACTGAACATGGCATATCGGGAACACTTACCTCCGGTGAGTATGCATATAATAAAGAAATGGCACTGCCTATCGGTTTAAAGCAGGAGATAAAAGAAGGTGCAGCTAAAATAAGATGTCAGATAGATAATTCAGTAAAGAGCTATGATATAGAGATAGAAAAAATTTATCTTAATTCGCAGGATAATAAAGGTATGGTTATAAAAGTTACGGATAAGGAACTTCTTGATAAAGCTGGTGGCATTATTCAGGGGATGAGTGGTTCACCTATAATTCAGAACGGTAAAATAATAGGTGCCGTAACGCATGTATTTGTAAACGACGCTACAAGGGGATATGGAATATTTATAGAGGAGATGCTGTAAAGTTGTAAATGTTTGCCTGCACGCATAACACATGCTGTCAGGATATGCACCAATTATGAGATTATACTATTTTACCACCTGAAAAATATTATAAATCTCAAATTTACAGCCTTAAAAATGTTATAAATCACAAAATTACCACCTTAAAAGTGTAAAAAATTTAAAAATTAAGTCCTTAAAAATGTAAAATATCTGAAAATCTCTGCATTAAAAATGTATAAATTCTTAAAATTACCACCTTAAAAATGTTGATAAGTAGGAGACAACGTAGTAAAATTGATTAAAAAATGAGGTGATTGATTTGGAGAGAAATCTTTTTAAAAGTCTTGATAAATGGAAAAATAAAAAAAATAGAAAACCGCTTATAATACAGGGAGCCAGACAGGTAGGCAAGACGTGGATTATGAGGGAATTTGGTAAAAGATACTACAAAAATACCATATATATCAATTTTGATAATAATGAAGTCATGAAAAAGGTTTTTGAAATTGACTTTGATATTTCAAGAATTGTCTCTGCAATAAAGATTGAAAATGGGGGGGATTTTGATCCGGAGGATACGCTCATTATATTCGATGAGATACAGGAGGCTCCTAAGGCATTATCTTCGCTAAAGTATTTTTATGAAAACGCACCTCAATATGCAATTATTGCTGCCGGTTCACTATTAGGAGTAACTTTGCATGAGGGAACGTCTTTTCCAGTTGGAAAGGTTGATTTTTTACATTTGTATCCAATGGATTTTAGGGAGTTTATTCTGGCATTAGGAGAGGAAGAACTTGCCAGAATATTAAAAGATGGTAATTATGAATTAGTTAATGCTTATTCTGTTAGGTATATTGAATTGTTAAAGAAATATTTTTATGTGGGAGGAATGCCGGAGGCAGTACAAACTTATATTGATACGGATGATGTATTTGAAGTTAGACAGATTCAAAAAAATTTACTGAAATACTATGAGGAAGACTTTAGCAAACATGCACCAAAGGAAGTTATACCAAGAATTATGATGGTATGGAATTCTATTCCGGCTCAACTTGCAAAAGAAAATCGAAAGTTTATGTATGGATCTCTTCGTAAGGGTGCTAGAGCAAAGGAATTTGAAATGGCCATTCAATGGCTTGAGGATGCAGGCTTGATTTTAAAAAGCTACCGTATATCAAAACCTGATATTCCCTTGATAGCATATATGGAGATGAATAGCTTTAAGATGTTTATGCTTGATGTAGGGTTGTTGGGGGCAAAGGCTGATTTATCAGCAAGGGTATTGCTTGAGGGAAGCACAATTTTTGAAGAATTTAAAGGAGCTTTGACAGAACAATATGTTGCAGAACAGCTAAAGGCTTCAGGCAGGGGATTATATTATTATTCTACAGAAAATTCATCAGGGGAGATTGATTTTATTCTGCAACAGGATTTGGAATGTGTACCTATAGAAGTGAAAGCAAGTGAGAATCTCCGGGCGAAAAGTTTACGCTCGTTTTGTGATAAATATAAGCCTAAAAAAGCGATTAGAACGTCTATGTCAAATTATAGAAAAGAAGACTGGCTTACCAATGTACCACTATATATGCTGATTGATTACCTGGATAGGGAAGATTAATAATTGATTATAGTTACTGTAAACCTGAAGGTCTGATATTTGCAACCGTGGAAGATGATATGTAGAAAAATGTTGTCATAATCTGACATGTACTGTTATACAATGTTATCATCGGCTGTGTATAGTCGAAAAGTAATAATTCTGAATTATTGAAATGGGGCTTATTAAGGGATATGATTATTAGCAGGGGGTGTGAGGTGAAGCAGATCTGTCTGCTTTCCTGTCTCTCACTCAAAGCACCATTATATATTGCCGGTAGGCAGGAAGGGATATGCAATGGAGAATATTAAAGTATTAATAGTTGATGATAACAAAAGAATCGTTAATTTACTCAAAGAAGCCCTTACAAAAGAATCAGATATAGAAGTTGTAGCCACAGCATCAGATGGAGAAGAAGCATTAAATATGATAGATATGTACAATCCGGATGTAATGCTTCTTGATCTTATCATGCCTAAGCTTGATGGAATTGGTGTTATGGAAAAGTTAAAAAACGACAAATATATCAGTAAACCAAAGACAATAGTGGTGTCAGCAGTCAATCGTGAAAGTGTCACAGAAAATGCATTCGAGCTTGGAGCAGTATATTATATATTAAAGCCTTTTGATACAAAGACAGTTATATCAAGAGTGCGTGCTGTCGCATTGTCTGATGAAAGTGACACTAAAGTAATCAACAATGTATTCGTCAATCATTATAAGAAGAATAATGGTTGTGAAAGTCTTGAAGCATATGTTACAAGTATAATACATGAAATAGGTGTTCCCGCCCACATAAAGGGATATCAGTATTTAAGAGATGCGATAATTATGTCAGTAAGTGACAATGAAATGCTAGGTTCCATAACAAAAAGACTTTACCCGGCTATTGCAAAGAAACACAAAACTACATCAAGCAGGGTAGAGAGAGCGATAAGGCATGCCATAGAAGTCGCATGGAGCAGGGGGAGTATGGAAACGATAGAGGAACTTTTCGGCTATACAGTTAATTCCGGCAAGGGAAAGCCCACCAACTCTGAGTTTGTTGCATTAATTGCCGACAAAATACGACTCGAATACAAAATGCATGCCTAAATTGTCAAAAAACCCTTTTCAGTATCATTTATTTGAGATATAATAGTAATAATAATAGATTGAGGAGGAGGGCTTAGATGAAAAATATTTTATTTGTGGCATCAGAGAGTGTGCCTTTCGTTAAAACTGGAGGATTAGCGGACGTTGTCGGTTCATTGCCAAAGTATTTTAATAAAAAAGAGTTTGATGTAAGAGTAATGATTCCAAAGTATGCATGTATTCCATATGAATGGAAGCAGAAAATGACATATAAGACTCATTTCTATTTAGACCTTGCGTGGCGTAGACAGTATGTAGGTGTTTTGGAAGCAGAGTATGAAGGTATTAAGTTTTACTTCATAGATAACGAATTTTATTTTTCCGGACCTAAACCATATGGATATATACACGAAGATATAGAAAAGTTTGCATTCTTCTGTAAGGCAGCATTGTCAGCACTTCCAAGTATAGGATTCAGACCGGATATTATTCATTGCCATGATTGGCAGACAGGTCTTATACCGGTATATCTTCACGATATGTTTATGGCAAATCCTTTCTATCATGGAATTAAGACGATTATGACAATACATAATCTTAAGTTCCAAGGCAAATGGAATCTTAAGAAAACCATGGATATCACAGGTATAAATCCATCATTCTTCACATCGGATAAGCTTGAAGCCTATGGTGATGCTAACTTCCTTAAAGGTGGTTTAGTATATGCTGATATGATTACAACTGTAAGTAATTCTTATGCCGAAGAGATAAAGATGCCATTTTATGGTGAGGGACTTGATGGACTTATGCGTGCAAGAAGCAATTCACTTGTGGGTATTCTCAATGGTCTTGATTATAATGAGTATAATCCTGAGACAGACCCATACATTTTTAAGAATTATAACGCAAAGACATATAGAAAAGAAAAGGTTAAGAATAAGAGAGGTCTTCAGAGAGAATTAGGACTTCGTGAGGATGACAAGATATTTATGATTGGTATAGTTTCAAGACTTACGGATCAGAAAGGTCTTGATCTTGTAGACTATGTAATCGAAGAGATATGTGCTCCTGATACACAGCTTGTTGTACTAGGTACAGGTGATGAAAAGTACGAGCATCTTTTCAGACATTTTGAGTGGAAGTACAGAGACAGAGTATCAGCCAGTATCTATTACTCAAATCATCGTTCACACAAGATATATGCTGCATGTGATGCATTCCTTATGCCTTCACTTTTTGAGCCATGCGGTCTCAGTCAGCTTATGAGTCTTAGATACGGTACAGTTCCTATCGTACGTGAGACAGGTGGTCTTAAAGATACTGTTCAGCCATACAATGAATTTGAGAGTACAGGTACAGGATTTTCATTTGCTAATTACAATGCTCATGAGATGCTCAATACTGTCAGATATGCTAAGGATGTATATTATAACCGCAGACGTGAGTGGAATAAGCTCATAGACAGAGGAATGGCAATGGATTTCTCATGGAATAATTCAGCTCGTAAGTATGAGGATCTTTACAGAAGATTATAAAAATCAGTCAGGTTCAAGTGTCGGTTTCTTATTGTTAATTGCACTTGCTATAGAGTAAGGATTATGATTAGAGTTATGTAAAACACTCACGAATTAATTTGTGGGTGTTTTACTTATATAAGAAATGGAAAATCATCCGCAAAAGCAGGTGCAAGAGAGATTCCGAGAGTACATTAGCTTTACAATGGAGGTTTTATTGATTAGAATTGATAAATTTCTGGCAGAGATGTCAGTTGGAACAAGAAGTGAAGTAAAGAAGATGATA
>JALERT010000017.1 GCA_022764445.1 Lachnospiraceae bacterium
AGATATTATTAAAACATTAGATCGTGTATTAATAAAATCCATAACAGGATTTGAGCACCCAATATGTTCATGGGATACCCTTAAATTTAAATAAGAAATATTCTTTTGCCCTGTCATTATACCTTTATTAACTACGGCCTGCCCCAGTACACCAAGTCTATGACCGCCTCTTAATGAGATAAAACCCTGTCTGATTGTATCTTGAAACGCATACATCGAATATCTCGTGGCAGTATTAAGAATGCTGTTAATAATCTCTCTTGTGACATATACGTTATCAATCATTATTTCTCTTCTATCATTTAATATTATAAATGGATTCTGATTAATTCTCAGTCTGATTTCTGAAATACTTATATAGCCTGATTTTGTCTGATTGAGTATGTTTACTAAAGCGTTTTTAATGCTATCAGGAAATATGTAAAGAATGTCATTATAGTTATTCATATGATTTTCCTTGCTTGTTTTTTTCAATATATGAACAAGCATATTCCTTTATGCAAAAAAGCTTATTCATTTTGTACCGTCACAAAAGTCAGACTATAAATCTGACTTTTGGTGGCTGGTACAGAACGAACAAGCTTAAAATAAATATAAATATAAAGTTTTAGTTACTCAACTGCCTTTAAGGATTCGACCATTGGTATTCTTTTTAATTTGCCGTACATAGTAATATTAACAAAAAGGCTGAATGCAACCGTTATTACAAAAGACAACACAAAAGAAACTGGACGTACAGCATTACCAAACATAATGTTTTCCATCTCCAGAGTAATCATAATATAATTATGAAGTGCCATACCTAAGAACAATCCAGCAAAAGCTCCAATAACTGATATTATAATATTTTCACGATATACATAGGATGCAACTTCATTATCATAAAACCCAAGGACCTTGATTGTAGCTATTTCTCTTATTCTTTCTGAGACATTTACATTAGTAAGATTATATAATACAACAAATGATAACGCTGCTGCTGAAATAACAAGAATATAAGTTACAAGATTCATTGTTGATATCATATCAAGAAATGTTGACACATTGGAAATCTGAAAAATCGTTCCTTTAACTCCATCAATATCCATTATTTCTCTTCCAAGATTTTTTTCAGTTTCATTATCCACATTATTAACCATTGCATAAATTGTATTATACTCAGGGTCTGAACCAAAAACCTGGCTGTACAGCCCTGATGTCATATATATATAACTATTAGAGTACATTTCTACAATATGCGAGATTTTGAAACCTTTTACTGTAAGATCTTTTCCCTGAATATATATTATATTTCCTTCCTTTAATCCAAGATCTTTAGCAAGTTTTTCTGTAACACAAACGCCTTCATTATCCAGTTGGTATACTATCTTTGTATTGCGCTTTCTTAAAGTGATATAATCCATAAATAGCTCTGTGTCATCAGTCACATCAATATATACATTGTCCTTTTCCTTATATACGTCAGAATCACTGTTATCAGATGAAGAAGCCATACCAGTATACTCTGAAATCACAATGCTGTTGGTCAGTTTTGGGTTTGATATTACCTCTTTTTTAGCATCATCCGTTTCATAATTAATACTCAAATCATATTTTATTATTTCTTCAAACTGTTTTTTTATGAGTGCAGAAATACTGTCTTTAATTGCAAAGCCTGCATACATAAGGGCACATCCTCCTGCTACTCCTACAACTGTCATAAAAAATCTTTTTTTATACCTTAAGATGTTTCTTGCAGTGACCTTTGAAGAAAAATTCAACCTGTTCCATATAAAACCAATATGCTCCAGAAATATTTTCTTTCCGTTCTTTGGGGATTTAGGCCTCATAAGAGATGCCGGAACCTCTCTCAATGCATAAATGCATGAATATATAGTTGCTAACACAATTGTGCCTGTCATAGATACAACAGAAACAATTGATATAACCATATGCTTTCCATATCTTATTGGAGGAAGATAATATATGATATTCCAACAGTTATATATAATATATGGAAAAACTTTTAATCCAAAAATACAACCAAAAAACCCTCCAGTCAGCGAAGCAATCAATGAATATGCAACATATTTCATGGCAATAGCTAACTTGGAATAGCCTAATGCTTTATATGTACCAATGGTTTCTCTCTGTTCATCAACCATTCTGGTCATTGTAGTAAGACAGCACAATGCGGCTACAAGTATAAAAAATACAGGGAAAACCATTGCGATATTATTCATCTTATCTGCACTTGATTTATAATCCATGAATGAGTACTGGGATTCCCTGTCCAGAATATACCATTCCCAATCCTTTCTTTTTTCATTAAATTCTTCTTTGTTCTCATCTATTTCTTTAATAGCCGATTCCAAGGCTGGCAAAGGATACTGTTCATATTTATCAGATAATTCCTTTCTATTACTATCAAGCTCCTCAATAATATCATCTAATCTTATATTTAATCTTTCAAAGCTAATAGATTCAAGAGCGTCAGTAACAGGTGAAATTATTTCTTTATATTTGTCAGAATAACAGTTTTGGTCTTTTGCTCCTTTAACTGTAATAAAGACATCTGTGTATAAATCTGATAAAAAGCAGGAATCATATACGTACATTACAAAATCAAGTTTGCCAGAACCAACATTGCTTGAGCCAAGATGATAACTGACATAATATGGTGAATATACCATACCAACCACTTCATAAGTATTGTTATATAATGTATCACAAATATCATCATCTGTTCCTGAATTGACAACTAATGTATCTCCGATTTTTATTTTATTACTTGCAAAATCTGAATATTTTATAACACATTCGTGATCATTTTCAGGAAGTCGTCCTTCCTTAAGACGTAACTGGTTAATATAATTACTGTTATTTGGATTATAATTTCCATCAGGAACAGTCAATATTCTTAATGTGGATTGAACTCCGTCAAAAACGGTAACAGCATCTGTTCTACACGTCGGATATATCCCTTGAATGCCATCAATTTCCTGAATCTTATTAATATCTTCTGAAGTAAATCCTATTGAAGACATTACTTCAATGTCACATAAATTATAGTCATCATAATACAAATCAGATGAATTTTTCATATCACCTGAACTTGCTGTTAATCCGGCAAAGAAAGCTACTCCAATAAAACATATTGCAAACAGTGATATGAACCTGCCAAGAGATTTTTTGATTTCACGTAAAGTGTCTTTAAACATATCTGTCCTTCCCCTTTAAGCTATTACCATTCTATAAGATCTATTGATGTAGGATTTTCATTAATCTCCACACCTGATACTGTACCATTCTTAACTCTAATAACTTTATTTCCCATAGGGGTAAGAGCAAGATTATGTGTAATAACAACTACAGTAACATTATTATTAATACAGGTATTCTGAAGTAATTTAAGAACAGATTTACCTGTCTGGTAATCAAGAGCACCTGTAGGCTCATCACACAGAAGAATCTTTGGATTTTTGGCAAGAGCCCTGGCAATTGCAACTCGCTGCTGCTCACCCCCTGAAAGCTGTGCAGGGAAATTATTCATTCTCTCTTTAAGTCCTACTGCTTCAATAGTCTGTTCTATATCTAATGGATGTTTACAAATCTGTGTAGCCATCTCCACATTTTCCTTAACTGTGAGATTCTGTACAAGATTATAAAACTGAAAAACAAATCCTATATCATAACGTCTGTATGTTGTAAGTTCTTTTGAGTTATATGAACTGACTTTCTGCCCATCAACAACAATTTCACCTGAAGATACACTATCCATTCCGCCAAGCAGATTTAGAATTGTGCTTTTACCAGCTCCAGATGGTCCAGCGATCACCACAAACTCACCCTTTTCGATATTAAAACTGGCTCCAGAAAGGGCTTCTATTGTTACATCTCCCATTCTGTATTTCTTTTTTACATCATTAAATTCGATAAAACTCATAAAATAACATCCTTTCAAGTATAATTGTTATAAGTATTTATTGAATCCCCGTTGGTTTTAACTATAATTTCTATATTAAAATCAATTAAACATAAAGGTCATATATGAAATTAAAATCAACAAATCTTATATTATATATAGCATTAATAATCACCTTTTTGTTTTCTACATTATATTCTAATTCTAAAGTGTATGGCAAGACATATTATGTGAATAGTGCTTTATTTAACGATAATTTAATATTTTCGGCTTCAAATATGCCAGATTTTAGTTTATATGCACGTTATGCTGCTCTTATTGATGGTGATAATAATCGACTGTTATTTGGAAAAAATGAGGATACAAAGGTTCCAATGGCTTCTACAACTAAAATAATGACATGCATTATTGCCCTTGAAAATGCTCCCGATAATCTGTGCTGTACTACTTCTGCCCTTGCATCATCCACGCCTGAGGTGAAGCTTTTCGCAAAAGAGGGAGAAAAGTTTAAACTGATTGATATGTTATATTCACTTATGCTTAAATCTCATAATGATACTGCTGTAATAATTGCAGAAAATGTAGCAAAATATATTCTCACAGAAAAGAATATCATTAACATATCTGATTATTCTTCCAATGATCTTGTAAAATATTTTGTTGGGCTTATGAATAATAAAGCAAAGGACTTAGGCTGCACATCTACATACTTTATTACTCCTAATGGTCTTGATGCAAAAGATGATAATGGTATTCACAGTACAACCGCATATGACCTGTGTAAAATAATGGCATACTGTATAAAAAATGACAGATTCTTAAAAATAACCCAGACTAATGAATATTCATTTAATTCTGACAAATCATCTTATACAGTTACCAACGCTAATGCATTTTTAAATATGTATCCCGATATAATATCTGGAAAAACAGGATTTACATGTGATGCAGGATATTGCTATGTCTGTGCATATAAAGATAATGACAGAACATTTATATGTGCAGTACTTGCCAGTGGCTGGCCTAATAATAAAACATACAAATGGAAAGACACGAAAAAACTTCTTGATTATGCAAGAAACAACTATAAAAAGACTCTTGTGTTAAGCAAAGAAGATATTCCTGATTCATTTATTTATTCATATGGATATGAAAATAAATATGTACATCCAGGATTAGATTTAAATAAGGATATATATTATGAATTATGTGAAAATGATAAGGTAAATATTCTTTACACAATAAATCCGGTTTTATCTGATATTTACCCAGGGGATGTAATAGGTCAGGTCAACATATTTATTAATGATTATCTGTATGAGTCTGTTCCTCTTCTTTCTGACACATATATTGGAACTCCTGGTTACACATACTATATCAAATACTGTTTTTCAAGATTATTTAGTTAAAAATAATCAAAACGGAAGTTCTATTTTTTATCGACAAACAAAAAAGAATGTATTATAATTTTCCATATGTGGATTAATAACAGTGTTATATAACGAAAGGGAACGAAAATGAACAAGATATATAAAGCATATCCAGGCGGAAAGCATAAAGTTCTTACATTAAGCTATGATGATGGTAAAATTCAGGACAGACGACTTGTTTCTATTTTTAATAAATATGGCATACGTGGTACATTTAATCTGAATTCCGGACTTACATCAATGGATATAAGAATCAATCCGGAGGAATGGAAAGAATTGTATGCAGGTCATGAAGTAGCTGTTCATACTTGTACACACCCTACCCTTGCCAGAACACCAAAGAATGAAATTCTATATGAGTACATCGAAGACAGAAAATATCTTGAAAATATAATGGGTTATCCAGTAAGAGGCCTTGCATATCCTAATGGTTCCTGTGACGACACATGTATAGAAATTGCGAAAGCAGCTGGACTTGAATATGGGAGAATTGCAGCAGATAAATATGCCTCCGTTAAAGCAGCGATGGAATACTCTAAAGATGCACAGGGTCCTATTCTTCTTGGAGATGCCACTGGATTTGAAATTCCTGATGATTACATGAAGTGGCTGCCTACATGTCACCATAATCATGATTTATTAGGATTTGGTAAAAGATTCCTTGAACTGCATAAGTCGCAGTATCTCTATATGATGTATGTCTGGGGTCATTCATTTGAATTTGATAAGAATGATAACTGGAACATTATTGAAGAATTTTGTGAAATGATGGGTGGACAAGATGATATATGGTATGCAACTAATATAGAAATTGTTGATTATGATAAGGCCTTTAGTTCCCTTCAATTTGCAGCTGATAACAGCTTTGTATACAACCCATCAGCCCAGTCTGTATGGCTTCGCGTAAATGATGAAAACTACGTGGAAATTAAGGGTGGAGAGATATATCATTTTTAATATTTTTATATAGTTTTTTGATAATAATAATATAAGGAGCTGGAACACATAATAAGTGCTTCAGCTCCTTAATTATTTACTACTTCAAATTATCAAAGTAATCTTCTACATCAATTAAGATGGCTGCTTACCAATGTAAGCTAAAATACCACCATCAACATAGAGGATATGTCCATTAACAGCATCAGCAGCCTCTGAAGCTAAGAATACTGCTGGACCAGCTAATTCTTCTGGCTTTAACCATCTCTCTGC
>JALERT010000105.1 GCA_022764445.1 Lachnospiraceae bacterium
ACTCCTATGCTATAATGATATTGGTTTCGCAGGCCATATCATCAAAACATAGGAGGTATCCAAATGGATAGTAGAAGTATAACACATACAAGATGGAATTGCACATATCATATAGTATTTATTCCAAAATATCGAAGAAAGGATTATGTATGGTGAAACAAAAAGAGATTTGGTAGAAATAATTAATAAGTTATGTGAGGAGAAAGCATATGAAACAGATGAAAAAATTATTGTGTGGAGTACTGATGGTCTGTATGATTCTTTCTGGAATCACTGTAGCACCACAGAATGTGCAGGCGGCAACAGCTAGTGGAAATGATGGAGAAATTCATTGGGAAATCAAAGGTGATACATTGACGTTAAGTGCTGTAAAAGGTACGAAAGGAGAAATGAAAGACTATGAATCGTCAACTTCAAGTCCATGGGCTATGTCACCTAAATTAAAAGATGTAAAAAATATTGTGATTGATAAAAGTGTAACCAAGATAGGTTCATTCGCATTTGCATCTACAGCAAATACAATATCTCAAATGAGAAAAATAGATACTATGAAAATTTTGTGCAAGGCGGATGTCATCCCAGAGTATTTTATTGGTGGACCAATTGATGCAATTAACAGTATTATTATTGGTGGTAATATAAAAAAGATTGAACAATATGCATTTCCTTGTACGAATACTAAAACGCTTATAATCGGAAAAAACGTTACTCAAATAGGTGAAATGAATTTTGGAGCTTCTTTTGGAGTAGACGGATACGCAACAGAATTGAAGTCAGTATATGGATACAGTAATAGTGAAGCAAGTGAATTTGTTAATTTTTGGAACAAAGGACTAGCATTAGGAAATGAATGGTTCTTTTTTGATGAAGATGGAGATGGTGTTGAGGAAGAAGAAATACTGTTATGGAGACCGAATGAGAATGGAGAAAACGGATTTAGTTTAATTGATTTCTATTCTATGACAGATAAGAATTGTTTGTCTAAAGCTAAAGCAACATCTTCTATCTCTGTAAACAAGAATAAAAGTAAAACTATTAAAGTCACACTTCCAGCTGGATTTAATAAAGTGACCAAGTACAGTGGTAGTCCTGCTGATGTTAAAGTAACTTTTAAATCTAGTAACAAAAAGGTTGCTACTGTATCATCTAGCGGAAAGGTAACTGGTAAGAAAAAAGGTACTGCCAAAATAATAGTAACCATGCAGATAAAAGATGGTGCAAAGAAAACTGCTACTACTAAAGTGACAGTAAAATAGGTTGTTCTAAAAAATACTGTTTTAATTAAAAAAATCGCCAGTATAGGTAAAAAATTAAATAAATTTTGGACCTGACCGCGTGTTAAATCTTAAAAATAAATTCTGGTTTGGAACCCAGGTGGGTTTATATATCAAAGGCATCAGGAGAAATCTTGCTGTCTTTTTTATTGACCTGAGCATCTCAAAATAACAGTGTGACAGCTGACGGATTAGTCATTAATAACAGATACTGTTCCCTGACTATTCATAATAAAAATGAAGCGGCACTTGCTGCTGTCTTTATAAGGAGCTGGGGGAAGAATGTTAAAGTACATTTTGAAGGAGAAAAAGAATTAATTGGGAATTTATCTCTCGATTAAACTTTTTATATGACAGTGCCGATAATAAAAATAGGATACCGCAAGTAAATGGAATTACTTACTAAGAATACAAGGAGGTTGAAATCATGGCAATGAATGTAAATTCAACATTAATAGCTTATAGTAATTACACGAATGATTATAGTAAAGCTAAAACAACTGAGAAAAAGGATGCGGCAAAGACAGTAGGAAACAGCAGTACACAGAAGGAGCCTATCGCAAGCGTTGGAGAAAAAAGTCTGAGTGGTTCTGCACAAAGAGTTCTTAAAGATTTGCGTGCTTCCAGAGCGGATATGGATTTTTTTGTTGCAGATTTCAAGAATGGAGATAATGCGAAGGACATTTTAGCCCAAAGCGATAAAGAGTTCACAGTTATTTTTTCTAAGGAAGAAATGGAGAAGATGGCAAGTGATCCAAAGTATTATGCTGAAAAAATGCACAGTGTTGAAGGTGCTTTGCGTATGTCAGAAGAAATCAATGCTCAGTTTGGCTTTGAAAGAGCATTTGGTAAGACAAACGGAATAGAAAAAAATTTAGATGCTGATATGAAAATCACAAAGTTTGGCATCTCCTTTAATAGTGACGGAAGTACAACATTCTTTGCTCAATTAGAAAAATCATCTGCTAGTCAGAAGGAATATCTTGAGAAAATTCAGGAAAAGAAAGCTGCTGAGAAGAAAGATGCCAAGAAAAAGGAACAATCAAAGCAAATCGAAGTAAGAAAAGCTACTGTTCGGGCAAATTCAAAAGATGAGCTTTTGGATAAGATTAAAAATATTGAATGGGATTCCATCAAACCAGAGGATAATAAAATCGGCAGTAGATTTGATTTTTCAATTTAGTATACACTCTTACAGCAATAATTTCTGGTTTATCAAGACATTTTGTTGGAATGTACAATTAGAATTTGAAGGAGAGAACAAAGTATGCTTTTTTTTGAAAAACCAGTATACAAATATCAGGAAATGCATTTTATATTGGATGAATTTACAAACTATGAACCTGATAATGAGAAATGCTTGATAGATATTGAAGCTTACGGGAATATAGAGGGAGAAATGAAGTATTGTTATTCAAGTTTCGCGTTAAAAAAACAGGAAATGTATGAAAATGGTGACTTTGAAAGTATGCTGGATTTACTGCGTTCATCTGAGGACAAGACTGTATTAGTTAAACTGAAATACAAAAAAGGCATTGTTAAGGATTTTCGCTTAATGCTGGACAGTCTGGCTAAAGCATATAATGATGAAAGATTTTTGCAGCTTGAATTAACAGGATGGGGAATAAATGATAAAAGCTGTAGAAAAATCTGAAAAATTTAGTTTGTTAAAATGAATCACAAGTATAATAAATGTATAGGCACCAATTCTTGAATGGGTTGGTGCTTTTTACATGCTCGGAGAAATTAAATCCACGCAGGTGGCTTTGCACACTTTGTTTGTAATCATTCATAAAACCTGCCAGCAGTATTTGTATTATAAAAAAATATAGTTATGACTGCTGTCAGTCGCTGCGTTGCAGCTTTTGTTTTATTCATTACGTGAATGAAAATTTGAATAATAAGGGATATAATATAGGTGTGATGAAAGTAAGTAATGTATTACTTTTTGAAAGAAGGTGTTTATATGAGTGGATGCACAATTACAGAAGGATTATTTGAATTAAAAGATGAGAACTATCGCGGATTTTATGCAAAACTGATACCGGATATTCCTTATGACAAGATTATTGGTGTTCGCACTCCGGCATTACGAAGTTATGCCAGTAAAGTGGCAAAGATGCCAGAGGCAAAAGAATTTATACAGGAGCTGCCACATACATATTATGAAGAAAATAATCTGCATGGAGTACTTTTGTCTTTGATTTATCAAAAGGATATCGAAGAATTTATAGCAGAACTGGAACGATTTTTGTCATATGTGGATAATTGGGCAACCTGCGATATGCTTTCTCCTAAAATTTTTAAGAAACATCTGCCTTATGTTTATGAAAGGGTACAAAAATGGCTGCAAAGTGACCATGTGTATACAATTCGTTTTGGAATTGTGACGTTATTAGGATTTTATCTGGACGATGCGTTTGAGCCGGATATGCTGCGTCTTGTTGCAAATATAAAATCAGAGGAATACTATGTAAAAATGGCAGTGGCATGGTATTTTAGTATTGCATTGGTAAAGCAATACGATACGGCACTTCCCTATATACAGAATCAGATATTAGAACCATGGACACATAATAAATCAATCCAAAAGGCAATAGAAAGCAGAAGAATAACTTCGGAAAGAAAAGAATATTTAAAAAGCTTGAAAATTAAACATAAATAGTCACTGCACCGAAGCTAAAAGCACAGATAGACCAATTTGCATTTGCATCTGACTGTTGTTATAATATACTTACATAACTCCGTGAAGATTAGGAAAGTATGGAGGCGCTTTTATGGCAATAGTTAGTGATGAACAGGTAATTAAGGTATTACGTCAGTATAATCCGTGGTGGCGAAATCCTTCCTCAATCAAAGAATAGAGCAAACCGCAAAAACAGCTTGCTTTTTACGAAGCAAAAAAGATAGATGATTAAGGTAGAGCTGTATAGCTTTATGCATAATAATGCAAAGGAAAAATTGTTATGAAAAAAATAAAGAGATTATTAATTATTCTTGGCATCAGTGTGGTTATGGCAGGAGTAATTGTACCCTGTTCATGGATGTATAATACACAATGGTCAGGGAGAAATGTAGTAGAAACCGGTGATATTAAAACAAAGGATATGGTTTTAGATTCTGATTATGCGGCAGAAACTATGTTCCAGGAAACGTCATCACCTACGGAAACACCGGAACCAACAGAGGAGCCTGTAAAAACAGTGAATCTTACATTTACAGGTGATTTGATGGTACATAATTATCAGTATGAAGCGGCTTACGATAGCAAGAAGGATAAATATGATTTTTCTAATAATTTTACATATGTAAAAAAGTATCTGAAGTCAGCAGATTATACAATAGGCAATCTGGAGACAACTTTAGCAGGAAGAGAGCGTGGAATCAGCGGTTATCCTACGTTTAATTCACCGGATAGCTTTGCATCTGAAATAAAAGAGTCAGGCTATGATTTACTTACAACCGCCAATAATCATTGTGTTGATAAAGGAGTACAGGGCTTAGAACGTACAATTGATGTGTTAAGTGATTTAGGATTTGACCAGATTGGAACGTATAAAAGTAAAAAGAAAAGTAAGGAGATTTTTGTAAAGGAAATATGCGGAATTAAAATTGCATTTTTATCCTGTACATACGGAACAAACGGTATAACTTATGAAGGAGAATATCATGTGCAGCTTCTTAATGAGAGCTTTTATAAAAAGATTAAGAAAGCAAGGAAATTGGCAGATTATGTGATTGCGATTCCTCATAATGGAACAGAGTACCAGACAAATCCATCAGATATTTATAGGAATCAGTATCACAGGATGCTTGAGTCTGGTGCTGATGCAGTTATTGCTTCCCATCCTCATATTCTACAGCCTATGGAATATGAGATTATCGAAGAGGGAGATGGAAGCAGTAGAACAGGATTTATCCTATATTCCATGGGGAATTTTATTTCTTCCCAGACGACAGAACCGAGAGATGCTGGAGTTATTTTTAATATGACGATAGAGAAGGAAGGGGAGAAAAGGGCAGAAATCAAAGAAATTTCTGTAATTCCTACATGGTGCAGATTTATGGATGCAGCGGGCAGACGTAATTTTACAGTATTCTCCATTTATGATCTGCTTCATATGGATGCAAAGAAAAGGAATTCAATGATACGTTCAAGTGATTATGCAAGGGTACAAAGGTACCAGGAATTATCCACAAAAACTTTACTTGGAAAAGCAGTTTCTGTGAAAAACAGTAAGAAGAAATATAAATTCAAACTTCCAGCCTTGTAATTTGGATAATTCCATGTGTTTAAATACTTGACAACCAAATAGAAGAATTCTTTAGAATTTACCGAAAAAGGATTAGGAGTGGAGGAAATACAAATGGATGAAAAATGATCGGGATGTGGTAGAGAGTTACTTTAATTAATTTAATAGAAAATTGGAGGAGTCTTTAGTGGCTGAGATCAAAAGCATAAATGAATTATTAAATATAAATCTTGATATTCCAAATTATCAGAGACCATATAAGTGGTCCATTCAGAATATACAGGACTTGCTCAGTGATATTAAAAATGCAATTGTTGATGCAGAGAAATATCGTGATGGTTTTAAGTATCGTATTGGTACAATTATTCTTCATGAAAATGAAAACGAATATTTTAATATAGTAGATGGACAGCAAAGGATAATTTCTTTGGTATTACTTAAGAAGTACTTAGAGCCAGATTTTATATGTAGTATATTGGAAAATGAATTTTCTAATAAAATAACACAGATGAATATTCACAATAATTATATGTTTATTTGCGAATGGTTTGCTGCTAATGATAAAATGAAGAAAGATTTTATTAAAGCATTTGATGAAATTCTTGAAGTAGTAATCATTTGTGTTGATAAGGTGTCAGAAGCGTTCCAGTTGTTCGATTCACAGAATACTAGAGGAAAGGCTCTTGATCCACATGATTTGTTAAAGGCATATCATTTGCGTGAGATGAAAAACTATCCATATGAAATGGAACATGCTGTTACAAAGTGGGAAGAAAAGGATACAAAAGACATTCGTAAGCTTTTTGATTTATATTTATTTCCGATATGGAATTGGTCGCATGGTATTAAGAGCAGACCTTTTACAGCAAAAGAGATTGATACATATAAGGGAATATCAGAATCATCATCGTACACCTATGCAAGAAGAGCCAGCAAAGCAATGCCATACTTTCAAATAACCGAACCATTTATTGCCGGAAATGATTTTTTTGAAATGGTAGAACATTATTTGTATTTGTTAAGTGATATTAAGAATGAAATAGCAAGAAAGTCAGAATTTGAAATTATAAAAGGAATACTGAATATAAAAAATAATTCAGCAGGTTTTAGATACACAAAAAATCTGTTTTATTGTGCCCTTTTATGTTATTATGACAAATTTCATAATTTTGAGGAAATGGCTGTTAAGAAGTTATTTACGTGGGCTTTTATGATTCGTATAGATTTGGAAAATCTCGGGTTTGATAGTATAAATAAATATGCTGTTGGTGGTGAGGGTAATTCTAGATATACAAATGAAATTGCAATGTTTTCTAAAATAAATTTGGCACGCATGCATAATGAAATATCAGGAATGCAGATTAAGGCAAGACGAGATCCGGATTCACCAGCAGATCCTAAGTGGAATGAATTATATAATAAGATTAAAATAATGAATGGATTGGAGGTCGTGTCAAATGAGTAATTTAATTACCGAACTTAGAGTTGTGGATGAGGATAATAACATATTTGATACTGACATGAAATATCAAATTCCATTATATCAGCGTGCATATGCATGGGAAGATAAGCAGTTGATTCAACTTATTGAAGATATATCTGATATTGAAAATGGTGAAAATTATTATATTGGTTCGCTTATTGTATCAAAGAATGATAATAAGTATGAGGTGGTAGATGGTCAACAGAGATTGACATCATTATTTTTATTATTGAACTGTCTTGGAATGCAGATTAAAAATACACTTACTTTTGAGTGTAGAGAAAAATCCAATTATACACTTCTAAATATAAAAGATGTTATTGATGAAAATATAAGTAAGCTTGATACGGACCGAATTGAATCTAGTATTCAGGAAGGTGTCAGGATTCTTATGATGGAATTAAGCAGAGACGGATTTGATAGGTAAGGTTTTATAAAGAAATTATCAAATGTTATTATATATAGGATTGAAGTCCCTGAGAATACAGATATGAATCGTTATTTTGAAATAATGAATACACGTGGTGAGCAGTTGGAACAGCATGATATACTTAAAGCTACACTTATGAGTTATCTAAATGATGAAACAGAAGAGGCTATCTTTGCGAAAATATGGGATGCATGTAGTGATATGACAGGATATGTTCAAATGCATTTTGTAAGTAAAAATAATGCTGTTCGAGAAGAAATTTTTGGATCTGAATGGAATAGTATGCCACCAAAAAGTTGGTCAAAATATAGGAATATAGTAAAATATAGGAAACAGGAAGCAGCCGGTTACTGTATTCGTGATATTATTGATAAAGACTTTAAAGTTGAAAATGATGAAGGATTTGCTGATGGAGAGATCCGTGTTCGTTTTGAGAGTATAATAGATTTTCCGTATTTTCTTATTCATACATTGAAGGTGTTTGTAAGTTTATATGATATTAAACATGAAAAAGAAGATGAAAAAATTATTGATGATCTTTTGGATGATAAGAAATTGCTTGATGCTTTTGATAAAGTAGTTACTCATGGTGTTACAAAAGAAGGGCATATTTTAGATGATAGAAGAAGATTTTCACAAAGGTTTATTATCTGTCTTATTAGAACAAGATATCTGTATGATAAGTATATTATTAAAAGAGAATATGCTAATGATAATTCTGAAGGTGAGTGGAGTTTAAAAAGCTTGCATGTTTCCGGTCAGCAGTCAAAGAAAAAGCCTTATTATAGAAACACAAAATTTACGAAAACCGGTGAATGGAATTCTACAAACGACAGTCGTACTAAGACGAATATAATGATTCAGTCTGCATTGCGTGTTTCGTACACATCACCTAAAGTAATGCATTGGATTACAAGACTTTTAATATGGCTATCGGAACAGAATTGTAAACACATTAAAAATGATGATATTACAAGATACGATGAATTTATTGAGCAGATTGCTATAGATGCCGTAAAAGAGAATTTTTTTGAAGTATGTGAGAAAGGTGTATATGCAATGGGAGTTAATACTCCTCATATTGTATTTAATTATCTTGATTATCTTCTTTGGTATTATAATCGGGAAAAATATGATGATTTTGTATTTGAATTTAGAAATTCTGTGGAACATTGGTATCCTAGAAATCCTTCAGGAGGAACATTTGAACAATGGAAAGAGGGGGTAGATCAGTTTGGAAACTTATGCATTATCCAGCGTAATGTGAATTCAAAGTTTTCCAATATGTCACCAGAAGCGAAGAAGAGTACTTTTAAAGATATGATTGCAAAGGGTAGTATTAAGCTAAGAATAATGAGTGAACTTACAGAAAAGAATGGTGATAAATTTGCAAGCTTATATTGGAAGGAAACTATGTACAAGGAACATGAAGAAGAAATGATAAAGTATTTGTTGGATGCGTGTGAAATAGATTAGTAAGAGAATATAATACATTCATTGTCTTTTGATAAGAACTATGCTAATCTAGGTTAAAGTATAAAAAGGAAGTTGAGAGATAATGCCAGAATTTAAGCGTGTATTTATTGATACTGCTCCTATTATATATTATTTAGAAAATAGTTCTTTTGTACATTGAAGATATTAAGAAATTCAAAGTCATGGATGCTATACAGATTACAACTACTATTATTATCGTGTGTGATATGTTTTACAAATGATAAGTAATCAAGATGAAGAATCTCCATGTATGACTATGGATGATTTAAAATAATATGGACAATGAGTATATAAGACGAAGGAGAAAAAGTATGTTTATCGAGAAAGTAAATTCACCCGCTGATATAAGACAATTCAGCACAGAACAGTTAAATGAATTAGCATCTGAAATAAGAGAAGGACTTATGAACCGTCTATCTAAAAAAGGTGGTCACTGCGGACCTAACTTTGGTTTTGTGGAGGCAACAATAGCGTTGCATTATGTATTTAATTCACCGGTTGATAAGATTGTATTTGATGTATCACATCAGAGTTATGCACATAAAATGCTCACAGGGCGCAAGGATGCATACATATATGACGAACACTTTGAGGATATTTCCGGATATACCAATCCTGAAGAAAGTGAGCACGACTTTTTCAATGTAGGACATACATCCACATCCGTAAGTCTTGCATGTGGTCTTGCAAAGGCAAGGGATTTAAAAGGTGATAAAGAGAATATTATTGCAGTTATTGGTGATGGATCGCTTAGCGGCGGTGAAGCACTCGAAGGTATTGATTTCGCATCAGAGCTTGAAAGTAATTTTATCATTATTGTAAATGACAACGACATGTCAATCGCAGAAAATCATGGTGGATTGTATAAGAATCTAAAAGCACTTCGCGATTCAGATGGAAAATGTGAATGTAATCTTTTTAAAGCGATGGGGCTTGATTATAAGTATGTTGCAGAAGGAAATGATATTGAGGCACTTATCGATGCATTTGAAAGTGTAAAAGATATTGATCATCCGATTGTAGTTCATATCAATACCCTTAAGGGTAAAGGATATAAACCCGCAGAGACAGAAAAAGAAAAATGGCATTGGTGTATGCCTTTTGATATTGAAACAGGCAATAGTAAATTTGTATTTGAAGGCGAAGACTATGATGATATGACATGTGATTATCTTCTTAAAAAAATGAAAGAAGACAAGAAGGTTGTAACAGTTGTGGCAGCAGTTCCTACATGTATCGGATTTACAGAGGACAAGCGTAAAGAAGCCGGAAAGCAGTTTATAGATGTTGGCATTGCAGAGGAACATGCTGTTGCTATGGTTTCGGGTATTGCGAAGAATGGTGGAAAGCCTGTATTTGCTACACATTCAAGCTTCTTCCAGAGAACTTATGACCAGATTTCACAAGATCTTTGTATCAATAATAATCCAGCCACATTACTTGTCAATACTGCATCTGTATATGGAATGAATGATGTTACGCATCTTGGAATCTATGATATACCTATGATGTCAAATATCCCTAATCTCGTATATCTTGCGCCGACAAACTGTGAAGAATACTTCGCAATGCTTGACTGGAGTATTGAGCAGGACAAGTATCCTGTTGCGATAAGAATTCCATGTAATGGAGTGGTTCATACTGACAAAGTGGTTGACGCAGATTATGGTGATATTAATAAATACCGCATTGAACAGCAGGGTGAAGACGTTGCCATAATTGCACTTGGTGACTTTTATCAGATAGGTGAGAAGCTTGCTGGACTTATAACTAAAAAGACAGGCAAGAATCCAACTCTTATAAATCCACGCTTTATCACAGGAATTGATAAAGAAATGCTTGAAGGACTTAAGAAAAATCATACAAAGGTTGTCACTCTTGAAGATGGCATAAAAGATGGTGGATTTGGTGAGAAGATTGCCCGTTTTTACGGTGCATCCGATATGAAAGTGTATAATTATGGTCTTAAGAAAGAATTTATCGACAGATATCTGGCTGATGATATTCTTAAAGAAAATCGTATAACACCTGAGCTGATTTTAGAGGATATTTATGCATAAATAGGATAAAAAGAAATATATAAATAATAGATAGTATACCGAGCAGGCTCGAATACTATCTATTTATTTATTTGGCTAAAATGTTACTAAGATTATTTAATATAAATCCTTGCTTCATAAGGACGAAGAACAGATGGCTCATTTATTTCTTTATAATTTGCAATTAATACATCCATATCCTTACAATTTTCTTCTAATGGCATAGCTATTGTCTTATCAAAGAAGTTACATACAACGAGAAGTTTCTGCTCGGGAGTTTCTCTTTCATAAGCGAAAATATTCTCATCATCCTCAAGGAGTAAATTGTAGATTCCGTCTACAAAGACAGGATATTCTTTTCTTAATTCTATCAGCTTTTTATAACATGAGAAGATAGAATCCGGATCATCTACCTGGCTTTTAGCGTTGATTTCTTTATAGTTATCATTAACCTTTATCCAAGGCGTTCCTGTTGTAAATCCTGCATTTTCTGTATCGTCCCACTGCATTGGAGTACGGGCATTGTCACGTCCTTTTGCATGGATTGAGCGCATAACCTCTTCTTTAGAATAACCCTTTTCGATTCTTTCATTATACATATTAATTGTTTCAAGGTCTTTATAATCTTCTATATCATAATTTACATTGGTCATTCCCAGTTCCTCACCCTGATATATATAAGGTGTTCCCTGCATGCCATGAAGCAAAATTGCAAGCATTTTTGCTGATTCTACCCTGTATTCACCATCGTTGCCCCAGCGTGATACGATACGTGGAAGGTCGTGGTTATTCCAGAAAAGACTGTTCCAGCCGCAGTTATGAAGCTCTTTCTGCCAGCGTGTTAAAATCTTCTTAAGTTTGATGAAAGGAAGTGGAGCTAAATCCCATTTTTCTTTTCCTTCCTGCTGGTCTAAGCCGATATGTTCAAACTGGAAGACCATAGAAAATTCGCTTCCATCGGGATTACTGTAAAGCTTGGCTATTTCCGGTGTAGCTCCCCATGCTTCTCCAACTGTGACTAAATCACCTTTTTGGAATGTCTCTTTACTAAGTTCGCGGATAAATTCATGGAGACGTGGTCCGTTCTGTGTAATTCCCTTGTCCGGTTCCTTAGCAATCTGGTCGATAACATCAAGTCTGAAACCGCCTGCTCCTTTATCCATCCACCACAAAATCATGTTGTACAACTCTTTTCTGACCTGTGGATTTTCCCAGTTTAAGTCAGGCTGCTTTGGAGAAAACTGATGGAAGTAGTATTGCTGTATCTCAGGAACCCATTCCCATGCACTTCCACCAAAGACTGCCTTCATATCAGTTGGAGGAGTTCCTTCTACACCATCTCTCCATACATAATAATCATGATATGGATTATCTTTGCTCTTTTTTGCCTCTTTAAACCACCTGTGCTGGTCTGATGTATGATTTAAAACAAGATCCATGATAATACGGATATTATATTTTTTAGCTTCCGCTATTAATTCTTCCATATCATCCAAACTTCCAAACATAGGATCAATGTTCTGATAATCTTCGATATCATATCCATTATCAACCTGAGGTGATTTACATACAGGAGACAGCCAGATAGCGTTTATCCCGAGTTTCCCGAGATAATCCATCCTCTTAATTATTCCTCTTAAATCACCAATTCCATCACCATTACTGTCCTGAAAACTTCTTGGGTAAATCTGATATATTACAGCATCTTTCCACCATTTCTGATTCAT
>JALERT010000022.1 GCA_022764445.1 Lachnospiraceae bacterium
AATCTGCTCACCTGTCTGCTTCTTGCCTTCTTCTGTATATACAGCAGCACCTGCAGCCTGAATAATATATGGAGCACCATTAAACTTAGTTCCATGACGGCGTGCCCAGAGAGAATGAAGTGTAACATCACCACATTTAAGCTCCTTAGGAACAACAGTAAAGCCAAGACGTGTTCCTGTAAATCCTGCGTTCTTTGAAAAACTTCTAAGCTCTATTGCACATGCTGTTGCGCCTTCACATTCATATATAGAATGAGGTACGTCAGGTGTTGAAATGTATGCTTCATAAGCAGCATCATAAATGATGACTGCTCCAACTTTAAGTGCATAATCAACCCATACCTGTAACTGCTCTTTATTAATAGTAGTACCTGTAGGATTGTTAGGGAAACAAAGATAAATGATATCAGGTGTTTCCTTTGGAATCTCAGGGCAGAAATTATTTTCCTTTGTACATGGCATATAAATTACATCTGACCACTTCTCTGTCTTAGGGTCATATGTACCTGTACGTCCTGCCATAGCGTTTGTATCAACATATACAGGATAAACAGGATCGCATACAGCAATCTTATTATCCTGAGCAAATATATCACCGATATTACCGGAATCACTCTTTGCACCATCACTGATGAATATTTCATCAGCGCTTATGTTACATCCACGTGCTTTATAATCATTCTCTACAATAGTATTACGTAAGAACTCATAACCAAGATCAGGAGCATAACCCTTGAATGTCTCTTTCTTTGACATCTCATCAACTGCACTGTGAAGTCTGTCAATTACTGCCGGTGCAAGTGGAAGTGTAACATCACCTATACCAAGCTTTATAATTTCTTTATCCGGATTAGCTTCTGAGTATGCTGCTACTTTCTTTCCTATTGTCGAGAAAAGATAACTTCCCGGTAATTTCAAATAATTTTCGTTGATTTTAAACATTTATATAACCACCTTTCAATTCTTTAAATTTATAGTTCATAGTTTAAATTTATAAATCAGACTTTATTTTACACGAAAGGTCGTTTTATTGCAATAGTGGGTTTATTGAATACAGCACTGAGTCATAAATTTATGTCTCAGTGCTGATATAATTTCCTTATTTATGAATGCATGCAATCTTAATCCTCTCAAGTATCAGAAATACAATAAATACTGCAAGATTTACAAGTACAACACTTGCACCGGCAGGTGTTGAGTACATATATGAAATAACCATTCCTATGCAGAAACAGACTACGGATAATATTCCGGAAGATATCATTACACTTTTGAAACTCTTGAAAAGTCTCATTGATGACAGTGCCGGGAAAATTATGAGACTTGATATAAGCATAGCCCCCATCATCTGCATACCGAGCACTATCGTAATAGCGGTAAGTATCGCTATCATTGAATTAAAAAATGATACTTTAACACCTGTTGCCTTGGCAAAGCTTTCATCAAATGTAACTGCAAATATGCTGTGATAACAGAATACAAATAATATAAGAACTATTATTGATAGAACAACGCTAAGTACAACATCATCCGTTGACATGGCAAGAATACTTCCAAACATATAGCTGCATACATCTGTGGTCATACCTGTGGTAAGCGCCGTAACGGTAACACCTACTGCAAGAGCTGACGCAGACATTGCAGCTATAGCCGCATCAGACTTCATAACTCCATTCTCAGTCATTCTTAACAGCAGAAAAGCAGCCAGTACGACTACAGGAATTGATACCTTAAGAGGTGCTATTCCGCATGCTACGGCAATTGATAATGCTCCGTATGAAACGTGTGAAAGTCCGTCACCTATCATTGAATACTGCTTAAGCACCAGGCTTACACCAAGAAGTGCAGCACAAAGCGACACAAGTATTCCTACTATAAATGCTCTGACTATAAAAGGATATGACATCATCTGTATAATTATATCCATATTGATTCTCCTATCTTTTACTTATTGCATCATTTTTCTGAAAATATCTTTGAATAATCTGATTTGCGGTATTCTTCTACTGTTCCAAAGAAGTATCCGCCTTCATTTATATGAAGTATCTTTTCTGTCCTTCCAACGATACTCTTAAGGTCATGTGTAACCATCACTATAGCCATTCCCTCTTCATGAAGCTTTTGGAGAATATCGTATAATGAAGCTGCTGCTGCCGGATCAAGACCTGTTACTGGTTCATCAAGAACCAGAATTTCATCGGCTGCGCAAAGTGCCCTTGCAAGAAGTACCCTCTGCTGCTGCCCCCCTGAAAGCTCTCCATAACATTTAGCCTTAAGATCAGCAATCTCAAGTTTCTCAAGATTCTTAACTGCTGCCATTTTTTCCTCTTTTTTATAAAATGGTCTTTTTCTCATATCATTCAAAAATCCTGACATAACAACTTCCATAACACTTGCCGGGAAATGTTTCTGAACCTGTGTCTGCTGTGGAAGATATCCGATAGCACCTTCCTTGAGTGCATCTGATAACGTTACTTTTCCACTGACAGGTTTTATAAGACCAAGAAGAGTCTTTATAAGCGTACTTTTACCCGAGCCATTCTCACCGATTACGCATATATAATCGCCTCCATATACACTGAAGTTGAAATTTTCTATAATAGCCTTATTATCATATCCCAGACCGGCATTCTCACATGATATAAGGCATTTTTTTTCTTTCATAATGTCCAAACCTTTCATTGTAAATTGAAAACTTTTTTCATTTTAGAACATATATATAAATAAGTCAAGATAAAAAGTTTTTTCTGTAATGTATTGTGAACTGTAACCAAAAAACAACCTGCCAGATGCTTTATAAGCATCTGACAGGTTGTCCTAATCTCAAGCCCCAATCCTGAGATAATATTTATATTTAATTATTATATAGTACTGTACGGTTGACATCGTCCAATACCAACGTCGTACGGCTACACCCTCATAAAGCTTGCCGTCTTCCATCTTTCTACACTGATGATACTGATAAACGCAATACTTTCATTTGATCTTCAAATAGTAAGAGTAATGCATCCACAACTGTATGACAAAGTGAAATAATAAACTCACAGTCACGTCTCACAGCACTCTGCATACTAACATATATCTGGTGCATTCTCTGAACAAATTCCAGGATTGCTTCAGGTGTATGGATTGTCCCCTCCAAACGCGTCCTAACTGCTTCCGGGCTATGCACATAAGCTCTAATCTCGTGCTTGAGCTCTTCTTCATAGATACAATGATCTTTTAACTTCCCAGGGTAATTTGCGTTATGTGGAAATGTAAAGTAATCTGAAATATAATGTGTAATCACTCCTAAATGTCGACAGAAATATCTGTCAGCCCCTTTATTCGGGTCAAAATGTGATACAAGCTTTTCAAATTCTTTCTTCAAAACATCAAATGAATCATTAATTGTATGCTTCCTCACTAAAAATGATGGAACGCAGTCAGGTAATATACTACCTACATAGAATGAATATTTATGATGTCCCAAAGCTTCCATACCTTCACAATTCATCAAGTACCATGCTAAAGAAATATGGGATTTCTTCCTCATACCAGCCTCCTCTCGAGACATTTACACGATACACACCGCTGTCTTTTTTGTTGTTCTAATTGTACAACTAATTGATAATTTTTGCAATAGTTTTCTGAAAACTTAATCACTTTTTTTTAATAGTAAGAAATTACCATAACTTTTTGATGTAAAGCCAGAATTTTCAAGAGGCGTTATATCCGTATATTTATCAAGTATATATATTCCATCCGTATCAATCTGCGTATTTATGTCAAAGTTCATATTGAATCTGCCAAATGAATCTGTTCCGACAAATGCACCGGGATAATTATTATAAATTACAGATTCCATATATTCATCCACTGGAATACTGCTGTAAAACATTACTCTAGGATGGGTTACACCGGAAGATATATAGATTGTTCCTTCTTCTTTCATGGCATCTTCAACAGCATCTTCAAGTCCTATGCAAAATGCATCACCCGCTATATTATTGTACTCTGTAAAATAATAGTGACTAAAAGATACAAACATGGCAATGTAAACAGCTGCCGGTATAATTATCACCCTCCAGTCTATCAAATTAACTATATCGTAGACACCTATTGCTGCAATAAATACGATTGCAATCATAAGACTATTGGCTCTGTTGACATTGACACTTATAAGAAGAGAAAGTAAAAATCCTCCTATAAATTGTATAAGAATAAAGGGATATCCGCTTTTGTTCTTTTTTATGATTGCCTTTATTGTTTTGTATACTGTAATTATTAGTCCGGCTGCAAAAAAGAAAAGTGTAATCTTATAGAAGATACCATACTTATCACAGACATTTGTTATAAGACCATCTGTCTGATTTATCATTATATTGAGTATATTTCTAAAATTATCCGGTATGCTGCTTAATGACATCTCACCTCCCCTGAAATAGAGAAGCTTCGGAATTGATATAAAAGATGTTCTTATCTCATCTATTCTTCCTGTATTGACAAGGAGAAATAAAAGAAGAGGCAATGCCATAACTCCGAGAACGATTACTGAAATTATTGTGTTTTTGTCAAATTTTATTTTTTTAATATATATTGCATATGATACCTGAAGAAGTATCATAAGGGGAACAAATGGCCATATCGTTGCATAGGAGTATAAAGATAACCCATACATTAAAGCAGATATTATAAAGTAACATGACTTATCCAGTCCTTTTACAAAGAAATATAGTCCAAACAATAAAAATCCTGGAGCAAGATTTGATTCGAGTCCCCATCTTGAAAGCATAATATGCCATGGGACAACTGCAAGAATAAACATTGATATGAGTCCCATTCTGCTGTCGAATAATTTCTTCATTAAAAGATAACATACAGCCAGACTAAATATTGCAACTATTACCTGTGGCATTCTTATAACCCATGATTTTAATCCAAATACTGCTATAAATGGAATCATAAGGTATGTGTTAAGTGCATTCATACCACTTCCCCATGCCATAAGATATACCGGCATACTATATCCAAAAGAATCCTTACCATAACGAAGTATTGAATACGCTTCATATCCTGCAAATGCTTCGTCCTGATTAATTCCTCCAGGTACATCTCCAAACCTCCATAATCTGACAAATACACCGACAAACATTATTACAATAAATAATATAATTTCCAAGTTTATTTTCTTTCCGTTTTCCTTCATGCTTTGTCTCCTGTCTTAATTTTACAAGCTGTCTGTCACAGTTTTGCTAATTGTTGGCTATAGCTAACATCTAACATTCCTGCATTAGTTACAGTTTACCTGAATCAAGAATATCAGAGCCGCCTTTTTTCTGCAAGCATTACATTACACACCTAACATTTCCTACATTCATAAAACCTTATTGCTTGACAATTCATACTAAAATCTGTAGAATACTGATAGTTATTCTGCTCTTTTAGCATGGATAACTGTAACATTTTACATAGTTTTTACATAATATTATACGATGGGAGTTGATTTTTTTTGGATTCAAGTGACGCCTCGCGGATAATCGTTTTGTTTATCCTATTGGTTTTCTCTGCATTCTTTTCATCAGCAGAGACATGTCTTACAACTGTTAACAAAATGCGCATTAAGTCTATGGCAGATGAGAAGGTTAAAAATGCTGCTTTAGTGCTTAAGCTTGTAGAAGATCCTACTAAGCTTCTAAGCTCTATACTTATTGGCAACAATATTGTAAACCTGAGTGCATCTTCACTTACTACATCTTTTGCAATCGGACTTGCTAAAAGTCTTGGATTCTCTACTATGGTTAGTGCAATCACAGGTCTTGCTACCGGTATTCTTACTGTCATTATTATTATATTTGGAGAGATTCTTCCAAAGTCATTTGCAACGACAAATGCTGAGAAGATGGCTTTAGCGTATGCCAAACCAATTTATGCACTTACGACGATACTTACACCTCTATCATTTATATTTGATAAGATATCTCATGGTCTTTTGATATTACTTCATATTGACCAGTCGGATAAACCATCTATAACAGAGAATGAGCTTCGTACTATTGTTGATGTCAGTCACGAAGAAGGTGTTATCGAAAGCGAAGAACGCCAGATGATTACAAATGTGGTTGATTTTGGTGATTCTCTTGCTAAGGATGTCATGGTTCCTAAGATGGACGTTGAGTTTGCTGACGTTAATCTTTCATACGAAGAACTTATAGAGTGCTACAGTAAAGAAAAGTTTACACGTATGCCTGTCTACAGTGAAAGCAGGGATAATGTTGTCGGTATAATCAATCTTAAAGATCTTTTCTTTTATCAGGGTTCAAAGAAAGATTTTAATATTGCCAATGTAATGAGAGAACCTTATTTTACTTATGAATATAAGAAGATATCTGAGCTTTTCTTTGAAATGAAGCAGGAGTCAATCCCTATGGCAATAGTCCTTGATGAATATGGTGCAACTTCCGGTATACTTACCATAGAAGATCTTATCGAGGAGATAGTCGGTGAGATACGTGATGAGTATGATGCAAATGAAGAAGACGAAATTACTAAAATTGATGATGAGACATATATTCTTCTTGGTGTAGCTAAGCTTGATGATATTGACGAAGCTCTTGGTATAAAGATAGAGTCTGATGATTATGATTCTATAGCAGGTCATATAATTAACCTTCTTGACCACTTTCCTGATGCCGGAGAGTCTGTCAGTGATAAATACGCAGAATATACTGTTCTTGAAGCAACAAAAAATAAAATAGACAAGGTCAGACTTCACCTGCTGCCACAGTCAGATGAAGAAGACGATGATGCAGAAGAAGAGGGAGCTTGATGCCCCCTCTTCTTTATTTTATACAACAAACATACATTTGTACTCTCCAGCTTGCATTTTGGAAAAGTAATTTTTTATTTCATCATATATCATTATACAACATTATCGGGAAGACAGTCCTCATACAGACACCTTTCCGCCCTTTGACCTATACCTTTATCTATTGCTCCTCCTCTGTACTCTGATACACATCTTTTAAAAGTACACCGGCTTATTATTCCCTTTGTTCCATACATCTTTACACCGGCTCCACTTTTAGCACGACAGTTAACAAAGACACACTCTTCTATATTGCCACCCTGACTGTATACCGCACCTGACTGACAAAAGTTAAATATACACTGGCTTATTTCGGGGAAATATGCATTATAAATCGCTCTTCCACCATTCATATTTTTAAAAACAGATTTTGTAACTACCATCTTACATCCCATTATATTGAGTCCGCCTGTACGCATCATCCCGTCAAATTCGCAACTTTCTATGTGACATTCTTTGCTGCTTTCAAGATATATCATATCGCAGCCTTCAAGATGACCGCATATAACCTTAGAATTTTTCATGTACAGACTTCCACTGCATCTGATTGGATTATTGAGAAAAATACCTGCGTTCTGTATTGTCAGCTTTGACTTAGAATCCACATATACGGGACAGTCGATGATTGTTGACACATTTATCGTATACTCACCTTCTATATCAAATTCCCTTCTTCCTGATATATGCTGTACTAATTCCAGTCCCTGAGGATGACAATGTGAAAACTTCAGCCCTTTGACATTGTCTTCTGCCAGACCTGAATAAAATACGGCAGCTCCAAATTCAGCTACGTTACAATTTGTAAAAATACAATTACTTATGTGGCTTCCACTGACTGCATATACAGCTCCGCCTCTTCTTGCTTCGCAGTCATCAAAATAACAGTCCTCAATACAAACCCTGCCGCCTTTTGCCATAACAGCTCCACCGTCTTCAGGCGAATAACATTCTGAAAATCTTGTTGATCTTATTGTAAGAGATTCTCCCCAAAAACGTATGGAGGCTCCTCTTGTAGTATTATATATGGTTGAATCGGATACAGAAATAACGCCGGCTTCAGCCCTTATAAACATCCCAAAATTACGACAATCTGCCTCACACTCTGTTACTTCGATAATGCTATTTTCTTTTTTCAGATTAATACATGCCCTGTGACTGTCTGTTTTCTTTATTATCCTGCTATTTTTTATATAAAGTTTTCCACCTTCAATAGAAATATTTCCATATATATTAACAGTTGCATGATCTATGGTAAGAATCATATCAGGATAAAGAACTATATCTTCATATATATCACATGAATCAATTATCTTAAAATTCTTTACTTCGCTAAGAATTTTTTGGTTACATTCACTCTTTTCACCAAATCCCGCTATATAATACTTAAGCTCATATAAATTAATACCAGGGACATTTTTCAATATAATATCCGCAAAACGTCTGCTCTCATTAATCTCTTCCTTATACACACTCTCTATAAAGTGCCATATAACATCTAACATTTCAAATTGAATGCCAAACATTTTTGCAAACATTCTGACAGAAGCATTTTCATCCTTGGATATTGGTTCTTTCCTCATGGTAACGTTAACAATATCCATCATTAGAAATATATTTTCCTTCTCTTCTGAAATATTTTCAAGAAGAAAATCAATGGCGATACTCTGTTCGTTAGAATTTCTAAGAGACAGTGCAACATCCTCAGAGGTCATATTAAGTCCATGCTTTAAAAGCCTTTGAAGTTCAAAATTATTAAGGGGGCTGTCTGATTTATTAAGCTTTGCCTGTGATATCATTAAGGCTGCATACATTACTTTGTACTCCCTGCCTTTTTTACTTATCGGATGCTCGGAAGTCATAAGTATCTTTTTTTTATTATTGAATTTTGTAAGGATATCTACAATCATATGACATCTCCTTTCAAATATTCATTTCTAAATCATCATCATACACATTAAAAATGGCTTCATTATCCGATATACAATCAAGACATTCACATTCTTTAACATACTGGCCATACTTTCTGAACTTGAAATAAACTGCCGCCCCCAGATATTTTGCCTGACAATGTCTGAAACTGCAATATTCAAACTTTACGTTGCCAATGGTTTCTGATCTTATCGCACCACCATAATCTGCATATGAATCTTCAAATGTGCATTTTGAAATTATCATTCTTGCAGAACCATATATATCAATTGCACCCTTTTTATTATCTGTAAATTTTGTATCATCAATTATTGCAGACCTGCCCCTGAAATCAATTGCCCTTGAAACATCTGTTCTATATATATTGGTTTCTGATATGATAAGTCTTCCTGAATCCTGATATAACAATCCACAGTTATATCCGCAGTCAATATCGGAAGAATCAATATGAACTACAGCTACTTTATTGAGTCTTATCCAGTATGTATCATCACACCCAGCAATTAATACTCTGGCATCTTTTATCTGTAGTCTTCCGCCATCTGCCCATATATGACCATTCATCCTGACAAAAGCACCCTTTATCAGAAGTGAGCCCCCTCTTTCTATGAAAATATCCCCATCTATCGTAACAGGCTTATCAAATATAAGTGTCTTTCCTGCTTCAATCCTTATATCTTTATAATTCTCTTCAATGTGAAAATCCGGATAAAAATATGTAAGAATACTATAATCTATGTTGTATCCCGCATTTTTAAATTTATTGTATGCTACCTTAGCTTTATCAGGAGCATTATGGTGTGATGCATCACTAAAGCTTTCAAAAAACTGACGTTCTTCATCTGAGAATCTAAATATATCCATATAATTATCAAGTATAGCACGACAATAGTCCTGTGACCATAATGAATACTGATAAATCTTATATAAATCTGCTATTAAACAATACTGGTCCTCTTTACATTTTACCGTTCTCAATACTTCGTTCATCCTCATATCAAAATAACTGTTGATATCGGTTATTATATTGTTTCTGCTGCCATCCTCCAGCTTGACGCAGTCAATAAGTTTTTCAAAATACCACTGTAACTCTGATATCGCTTTCATATTCCCCATAGCCATAACACCAACACCAAAGCAGTAAAGATATTTAAATGACTTGTCACGTTTTGAGATAGGATGATTTTTTTTAAGTATATCTGTCTCGTGATTCTTCATAATAATATACCTCATTTATGCACTAATTTAATAACTAATACAGATAGCAAATTTTATACATACATTAATATGCTTTCTGCTTTTATATTATTATATATATCGGCATTTTATTAATATGTTAAAGTTCACAATATATCGTAACAGTTCAGCCTGATATTAATATGATGTAAAAGCCTCAGCGTAGCCCGCTACGGTGCTGTGTGCCAATGGCACACGTTTAGCACGGACCGAAACGGAGTGTAGACCTACGTTTTTACACCTGCATTCTCAAAAAAGCATCCTCAGCGAAACAGTACGGCATTTAGGGTAATTCATACTAGAACATCTACTGCATATTTTCCATATATGATGCTGTCTGGCATACACGATCAATATATTCTCTGTTACATACATCTATGCTTTGTTTACGTATTTTTACGATATACTTTCTTATCATAGATGCAGAGTCTCTGCACTTTCTCATAAAATACGAATTTTCCCTGCCTGAAGGTTTATAAAAATTTCTATTGATAAACTGCAGTATCTTTCCTGACTGCATTGCATCTTTTAATTCCATGTTGTACGGAATCACTCCTATCCTGTTACGCGAAATATTATATTCATAACATATCCTTGAATAAGACCAGGCAAATTCAGGCTGATATGAGCCGATTAAAAATACAACTTTATCCTTTAATGAAGAATAATTATCAAAAAAATCTCTGATTAAAAATGGATTCTGTGATATATTCACCACAATAAGATCTGAACTATGAAGAATTAACTTTGAACTAAGATTTTGGTTTGTTTCTGTATCGACAAAAACAAATTCAGCAAAATCATCAAGACTTTTAAATAACTTACCATATACAAGACTAAAATCATAATTAAACACTTCTTTATTGAATATTGTTCCATGTGGAAGATAGTACATATTAGAATAAAAAATAGGAACAGCTACATTTTTTATAAGTTCTGCTCCATCAGCTCCTGCATAAAGACCTTTTAATATGTAATCCAAACCATTATCAGGATATAAGCCTCCAGGTTCACTCTTTCTGATGTATTCATGTTCATTCATTATAATGTCACCAAGTCCCCCACTTCTCTTATAATGATTTGCTAACATTGCAACTTTTTCAGTCCACATAATAGAAGTAACCGCTGCAATACATGCCATATTAGTTGTTACACAACATTCCTCCCTGATATTACTCCAGAATGCAATTCTCATTTTAACTCCCTTCTGATCATATGATAAAACCCCCTTATATTTTATCCATGTCCCTTTTTCCCATTATATACGCTAGTAAATACAATGTACAAAAAACTTATTGTTTGTTGTACTAAACAAAGTGATATGACCGGTTCATTCACTTTGTTATCTGACAACTATATAATATTAAATTGATTATTGTGTGTAAAGATATTTCTATGCAAAATAGTTTACTTCTGCGTTTTATACAACACAACCTCATAAAATTTTATAAACATGACAAAAAGTGCCACATTATCAGTGGCACTTTTTTGTATTACCATATAATCATTACAGTTCATATCCATCATATTAAAAATTATTCTATAAGTATGCTCCAGATATTATCATTACCCAGACAGGCATCAAATACCTCATGGATTCTCTGGCTTGTCTTTCTGCCGTGGGCGCAAAGACGATATACCCAATTGATTATCTCTATCCACGACTCATCCTTTACTTTTCCGAATGTATAAAGTCTGCTGACAGCTATCATTTTTATAAGCATTATCTCACCCATTATCTGTGTATAACAATCATGAAATGATTCCTCCTGAAATTCAAGAACTCTGCTAAAACTTCTGTATATTAAATAATTACTCTTTAATTTTCCATAAACTTTTTTTAGCGTTTCGTCTGCTGTAGTTATATCTTTTATTATACTTTCGCTTTGATTTTCATAATAATCAAAACACCCTGTAAGATATCCACATCTTTTATCTTCCATTATTATTTCAGATAGAGATGAGATTACATCGATATATTTATTATACCTTATTACACATCTGTCTTCAGGTGAAACATTCGTCATAATACGACAGCCTTCTTCATAATATGACAATATCTCTGATACAGCATCAGGAACACAGTTATTTGCCATTCTATCTGTCATATCACTTTTCAAAGAAATGAAGGATACCTTTTCACTGATAAGATATCGTGCCGTTACAGGGCATGATGCAGCAAATGATATCCATATATCATTGCCACAGACAGATGTAAGCCTTGGAAATTTACGACATGTATTACAAAGCGTTTTTTCATCAGAATTACGCTGAATACGGCAAAGTCCATCATCATCAAGCATTGCACACCTTCCGTCTGCCATATTTTTAAAGAAATACTTTCCGTTTTTCTCTTCGATATTACTGATTATGTCATCACGCAGAACTTTATCCTCAAGCCTGCAGAATCTGTCATAATCTTTATCAGAGACAGTAATCTTCCATCCGGCACAGCACGTGGATGTACATTTATCTGCTATACATTTAAAGTCTTTATAAAGACTTAATGAGATAATATTTTGTTTCCTGTCAGATAAATTCATTAGAATATAAGTCCTGACTTTTCTTTTATAAGCTTAGCACCTTTGGCGATTACAAGTACGCCTGATGCAATACCTGCTACTATAAGTATTATTCCCATGACAATATTGAATGAGCCTACGGACTTCATTGTCTTATATACTTTTTCTCCCATAAGGAATCCTCCCTTATTTAAAATCGTTCAGAAGCATTGCAAGCTAAATCGTTTGGAAGCATTGCAAGCACTAAGAAATCTTCCCATCTTTGATGGGCCCCTTCTTAGGACAAATCTTACTTTACTCCATATTCATCATAATATGCGTCAATTGCTTCTTTTAATTTGTCATCTATAATTACTCTTCCCTGACATTCTTTATTGTAAAGACATTCTACAACATCTTCCATAGACACGATAGCATTGGCAGCAAAACCATACTTCTGCTGTATCTCGTCAAGGGCACTTGCATTTGTTGAAAGACCTCTTTCCATACGGTTAAGTGAAACCATAAGACCTTTTATCTCTACATCTCCCTGTGCTTTTATAATAGGGAATGTTTCCTCGATTGATTTACCTGATGTTGTTACATCTTCGATTATGACAACTTTATCACCATCTTTTATCTTACTTCCAAGAAGTATACCTGTATCACCATGATCCTTTACTTCTTTACGATTTGAGCAGTATCTTATCTCTTTACCGTACATCTCACTGAATGCAATTGATGTAGCTACGCTGAGTGGAATTCCCTTGTATGCAGGTCCAAATAATACATCAAAATCATCTCCATAATGCTCATGTATAGCCTGTGCATAAAACTGACCAAGACGACGAAGCTGTGATCCTGTTACATATGCACCTGCATTCATAAAGAAAGGTGATTTACGGCCACTTTTAAGTGTAAACTCGCCAAATTTTAATACATCACTTTCAACCATGAAATTAATAAAATCAATCTTATACTGTTCCATTATCTAAATCCTCCTTAGTCTGTTTAATCTGTAACAGCAGTATTAGTGAAATCAATCCTGCCAATTCGTTCGGAAAATGATAAAAACTTAATCAACACATCCGATTAGTTCATTTATATCTTTAACACCGTATTTGTCCATGTATTCTGCTATACCGTCAATCACATCTGTTGTCGCTGCAGGATTATTGAAGTTAGCTGTACCGACTGCTACCATAGTAGCTCCTGCCATGATAAACTCAAGCGCATCCTCTGCATTTCTAATTCCACCCATACCAAGTACAGGTATCTTAACTGCATGGCTTGCCTGGTATACCATCCTTACTGCAACAGGCTTTACGGCAGGACCTGACATACCGCCAGTCTTATTGGCAAGTGCAAATGTTCTCTTATTGATATCTATCTTCATACCGGTAAGAGTATTGATAAGTGATATGGCATCTGCCCCGCCTGCTTCTGCTGCCTTTGCCATCTCTGTAATGTCAGTTACATTTGGACTTAACTTCATTATAACAGGCTGCTTTGCAGACTGCTTAATCTGATCTGTTATCTTTTCAACTAACTTAGGATCCTGACCAAATGCAATACCACCGGCTTTTACGTTAGGGCATGATATATTGATTTCAAGCATGTCAACGTCCTGATCGGCAAGTCTTTTAACTACTTCTATATATTCTTCAGGAGTCTTACCACAGACATTGACTATAATATTTGTATCGTATTGTTTAAGAAATGGAATGTCCCTTTCTATAAACATATCAATACCTGGATTCTGTAGACCAAT
>JALERT010000109.1 GCA_022764445.1 Lachnospiraceae bacterium
CCGGGTGATGAGATAATAGGATTCGTTACAAGGGGAAGAGGTGTATCTATTCACCGAACAGACTGTATCAATATGATGAATCTGTCAGAGGCAGACAGACATCGAATAATTGAGGCAGAATGGCAGATGCCATCTGAGGGTAAAGATGATGAACTTTACGATACAGAGATAATTATATATGCGTATGACCGTATGGGACTTCTTCTTGATATAACCAAAGTATTTACAGAAAATAAGACAGCTGTTAAGTCAATGAATATACGTACAAGTAAGCAGGGAATAGCTACTATCAATGTAGGATTTGCCGTTCATGGTGTAGCAGCACTTCACGAGCTAACTAAAAAGATTCGTAATGTTGACGGAGTAAAGGATATTCAGAGAACACAGTCATAAGAAAGAGGATATAAATGAGTGAGTTAAAAATTGATTTTAGAATAGTCGGACCTGTTCAGACAAACTGCTATTTTGTAATGAATCCTGACAGAAAAGAATGTATAGTTGTTGATCCGGGTGATGAAGCTGAGAAATTAGAAGGATTTATGATTCAGAAAGATGTAAGACCTGTTGGAATACTTCTTACACATGGTCACTTTGATCACATAGGAGCAGTAGAAGAACTTAAGGGAAAATACGATATAGAAGTTTATGCCAATAAAGAAGAGGAGGATACATTAAAAGATCCTAATGTAAATCTTTCCATGCCAATGCTTGGTAATGCTATCAGTATTAAAGCTGACAATTTACTAAGCGATGGTCAGGTCATTGAACTTATGGGTGAGAAGATAAAATGTATCCATACTCCGGGACATACAGTTGGAGGCATGTGCTATTATCTGGAAGACAGGGATTGTCTTTTCTCAGGTGATACTCTTTTTCAGGAGTCAGTGGGAAGAACTGACTTTGAAGGTGGAAGCATGAGTGAGATTGTTAAATCTCTTAAGGAAAAAATACTTACACTTCCAGATAGTGTAAAAGTTTATACAGGTCATGGTCTGATGACATCTATAGAACATGAGAAAATGTATAACCCATTTGTCGGATAGGAAAAGAGAGATAGATGATAAAGATTGTATTATCGGAGAAAGATTTTGACTATGAGATTCAGGCACTTGTTAACAGTTTCTTTCCGGGACAGAAAAGTAAGGTAGTTATAGATGGTAATGATGATGAAGATGTTGCTGATATAGTTATTAATATCAGTTTTAGCATGAACGAAATATCTGTTGCCGTAAAGTCAGATAAAATTAACACAGTAAGAACTGAAAAAGTGACAGGTGAGCAGGATTATCATAAGCATGAAGGGAAAACAACACATCCATACAGAACATATTATAAGAACATATTAAAAAAACTTATATATACTGAATTATCAGGTATAAATGATGAAGAACTGCCTGATGGAATAGTAAAAAGAATACCTGAGTGGGGAACAATGACAGGTGTAAGACCTACAAAGATTGCCATGAATGAGCTTCTTTCAGGAAAAGAAATATCGGATGTGAGAAATTCGCTTAAGGAAGTTTATTGCTGCAGTAATGATAAGATTGAACTTGGAACTGATATAGCACTTCGTGAGGCAGAACTTCTAAAAGCATGTAATTATGAAGACGGATATAGCATTTATGTGGGTATTCCTTTTTGTCCGACTACATGCCTTTACTGTTCTTTTACATCATATCCATATGAGAAGTTTGGTTATCTTGCCGAGGACTATCTTAAAGCCCTTAAGAAAGAGATAAAGTTTATATCAGAGCTTATGTCAGGTAAAAAACTGACAAGTATTTATATAGGCGGAGGAACTCCTACGACACTTACTACAGAGCAGCTTAAATCTCTTATAAGTTATATACAGATGCTTTTTCCTGTAAAAGACAGCTATGAGTTTACCATAGAAGCCGGAAGACCTGACAGTATAACTATGGATAAACTTAAGGCCATGAATGAAATGGGAGTTCACCGTATATCTGTCAACCCTCAGACGATGCAGCAAAAGACACTTGATCTTATAGGCAGATGTCATACTGTAAGTCAGACAGTGGAAGCTTTCAATTTGGCAAGAGAAGCAGGATTTGACAATATCAATATGGACCTTATAATAGGTCTTCCAGGTGAAAAAGTTGAAGATTTTGAGGATACATTAAGACAAATAGGTGAATTAGATCCTGACAGTCTGACTATTCATTCTCTTGTGGTAAAAAGAGCATCAAGGCTTAGGAGTACATTGGAAGAAGCCGGTGAATATGGTGAAGCTTATGGTGAGATGGAAAAAGCAGAGCGTATGGAAAGGATGCTTGCAATAGGGCAGGAGTTTGCTGCTAAGCATGGCTATAATCCATATTATATGTACAGACAGAAAAATTCGGCAGGCCATGCGGGAAGCAGTGGTCAGGAGAATATTGGGTATGCTAAAGAAGGTAAAGAATGTCTGTATAATATACTAATTATGGAGGAGAAACAGACTATTATGGCTGCAGGAGCCGGTGCCTCTACAAAGATTTATCATAAGGAACTTGGCCAGGTAAGCAGGATTGAGAACGTAAAAAGTGTACATGATTATATAGAGCGTATTGACGAAATGATTGATAGAAAAAGGAATGAATTGTTATGAAGGATTACTTTGATAAGTTGATGTCAGACAAGAAGATCCCGTTACACATGCAGGAAACAGTACGTGAAGAAATTTGTCATGGGATCGAAGTAAGTAACCTTGCGGTTATGATTGCAAGAGAACTTGGAGAGGATAAAAATATTTGCAGGGATTTAACTATAGCGGGAATTTTACACGATATAGGTAAATTAAAACTTACAGATTATCTTTACTCTGAGGAAGACGATACTCTTATGATTGAGCAGATGAAATATGTAAGAATGCATTCAACATACAGCTATAAGATTCTGAAAAATGCCGGATATCCTGATAATATAGCAGAAGCAGTCTACCATCATCATGAGAATTATGATGGCTCCGGATATCCTGATAATCTTCGTGGTAAAGATATTCCTATAATGTCAAGAATACTTAGAACATGTGATGTGTTTGCAGCTCTTACGGCTGACCGTTCTTATAGAAATGCCTTTGATGAACAGTCAGCAGTAGAAATTATGATAGATGAAGTAGCTGATTATGATATGGAAATATTCCTGGCATTTCAGAGGATTATTCACAAGGGTGAATATAATGGAATGGAAAGCCTGAAGGAAGAAGTAAATGATTTACAAAAAGAGCATATAAAGCTTTTTATAAAAGAAGCAGAGAAAACCTGCCATTTAATGGCATAAAAAGGTGTCGGGTTTTCTTGATATATTTTATAATTCGTTGTACAATAATTTGATGTGAGTAAATAGCGGTTCTATGAGATTTTGTGTGAACTGTGAAAAATATAAACACTGTCGTGAAAATGAACGGCAGAATGGAGGAAAACATGGCTGAATCAATGAGAGGCATGAAGCGTACATGCAGATGTGCCGAATTAAGTGAAAAAAATATCGGAGAAGAAGTTACCGTTATGGGCTGGGTTCAGAAACAGCGTAATAAAGGCGGAATCATATTTGTTGATATGCGTGACCGTTCAGGCATACTTCAGATAATTTTTGAAGATGGTGAAATCAATGATAAAGATTTTGCAAAGGCTGAGAAGCTTAGAAGTGAGTTTGTTATCGCTGTAAAGGGAAAAGTTACGGCACGTTCAGGAGCAGTTAATGATAATTTAAAGACAGGAGCTATAGAAGTACGTGCAGAGGAACTTCGCGTTCTTTCTGAATCAGAAACACCTCCTTTCCCAATTGAGGAAAATAGTAAGACAAAAGAAGAGTTACGTCTTAAGTACAGATATCTTGACCTTAGAAGGCCTGATCTGCAGCGCAATCTCATTATGAGAAGTAAGATTGCTACACTCATAAGACAGTTCATGGCTGATGAAGGATTTTTAGAGATTGAAACACCAATGCTTACAAAGAGTACACCTGAGGGCGCAAGAGATTATCTTGTGCCAAGCCGTGTACATCCGGGAAATTTTTATGCACTTCCTCAGTCACCACAGCTTTTTAAGCAGCTTCTTATGTGTTCGGGGTATGACAGATATTTCCAGATAGCAAGATGCTTTAGAGATGAGGATCTTCGTGCAGACAGACAGCCTGAGTTTACGCAGGTTGATATGGAGCTTTCATTTGTTGATGAAGATGATGTAATGGATGTTAACGAGAGACTTCTTAAAAAATTATTTAAGGAAATACTCGATGTAGATATAGAAATTCCAATAAAACGCATGACATGGCAGGAAGCTATGGACAGATTTGGTTCCGATAAACCGGATCTTCGTTTTGGCATGGAACTTAAAAATGTAACTGATATAGTTAAGAACTGTGGATTTGGTGTATTTACCGGTGCTATTGAAGATGGCGGAACAGTTCGTGGTATCAATGCTGAGGGACAGGGTGCAATGCCACGTAAGAAGATTGATGCACTCGTTAAGCTTGCTAAGGACTTTGGAGCAAAAGGCCTTGCATATCTTGCAATCAATGAAGATGGCACATATAAATCTTCATTCTCAAAATTCATGACAGAAGAGGAGCTTAAGGCTCTTGTTGATGCAATGGAAGGAAAGCCGGGAGATCTTCTTCTCTTTGCAGCTGATAAGAATAAGGTTGTATGGGATGTTCTTGGTAATCTTCGTCTTGAGATAGCAAAGAATCTTGGACTTCTTGACAAAGATGTATATAAATTTGTATGGATTACAGAATTTCCTGAGTTTGAATACTCTGAGGAGCAGGGCAGATATGTTGCAATGCATCATCCTTTTACAATGCCATTTGAAGAGGATATTCAGTACCTTGAGTCAAATCCTGAGAAAGTACGTGCAAGAGCGTATGATATCGTTCTTAATGGTACAGAGATAGGTGGAGGTTCAATCCGTATACATCAGGATGATGTTCAGGAAAAAATGCTTAAGGCTCTTGGCTTTACAGAAGAAAGGGCTCATGAGCAGTTTGGCTTCTTGCTTGATGCATTTAAGTATGGTGTTCCACCACACGCAGGTCTTGCATATGGTCTTGACAGACTTGTTATGATTATGGCTCATCAGGAGAGTATCCGTGACGTAATTGCGTTCCCTAAGGTTAAGGATGCATCATGTCTTCTTACAGATGCTCCTAATGTTGTAGATGACAAACAGCTTAAAGAACTTTGTCTTGATGTTAATAAAGAAGAAGTAGCAGAAGTGGAAGCAGAAAATAAAGAGAACTAGTACAATAAACAGTTTCTAAATAACTATGCATTTTATTGGCACAACAGCAGGAATTAAGGGAGTTTATTCTATGAAGAAAGAGACTTATCTGGCAATATTTAAAAAAATTAAGTCGGTGAATCATGGGGTAGAACTTGTGTGCTTTACAGGAGAGATAATGACATATATGACAGCAGTTATATATTTATTATCTGTAGTTTATACATTTATCAGAGGTGAGATTAAAGAAACAGCAGGGATAATTATTGTCCCTGCCGTTTCTTTCTTATTATTAAGCCTTTTCAGGGTGAAGTTTAATGCCAAAAGACCCTATGAGATATATGAGTTTGAACCATTGATTAAAAAAGATACAGAGGGAAAATCATTTCCAAGCCGTCATGTGTTTTCAATATTTGTGATAGGAAGTACATTGTGGTGTGTATATCCATATATTGGGACTGTTGTTATGGCAGCAGGAGTTGTACTTGCAGTGATACGTGTGATTGTTGGGGTACATTTTCCAAAAGATGTAATTGCAGGAGCCGTTATAGGGTATCTTTGTGGACTTTTTACGATGCTGTTTTCTCTATAGAAATTTTAAATATAAAGATTAAGATGTCTTATTTGACACCTTAATCATATAAGGTAAAAATTGTTGTAGAGACAGATTGACAGAAATGAGGTATTGAATGAAAATAGGGATTTGTGATGATAGTGTAAATGATATGAAACAGATAAAAGAGACATGTACAGAATGTCTGAAAAATGAATGTGAGAACATAGAAATTATAACCTTCTCATCTGCAGAGGAATTTTTAGAAAGCGATAAGATAATTGATATATTGATATTAGATATTGAAATGGATGGAATGTCAGGAATTGAATTAAAAAATTATTTGCAAAGAAAAGAAATAAAAACAATGATAATATTTGTAACGGATCATGACGAACTTGTCTTGTCTGCTTTTGGTATGAATGTTTTTGGCTTTGCCATGAAAAAAATGATAAACAATCAATTACCGGTTATTCTAAAATCCGCAATATCAGTGTTAAATCAGTACATAATGATAGATGGTATAGACAGCAGGAATATTATTTATATTAAGGCAGAGAGGATATATAGTAACTGTTTTTTGGCAGATGGCTCAAATAAACTTCTTAGGACTTCTTTAAATACTATGGAATCAAAGCTTGATTCGGTAGGATTTATAAGAATACATAGAACATACCTGGTAAATGCAAGGTGGATTGACAGAATTTTAGAAGGAGAAGTTTTAATAAAAGATAAGAGAATGCCTGTTTCAACCAGACTTCAGAGTAGTGTAAGAAAAGAATATAAGGAATACTGTGAAAAAAATGCGAGGTATTGCTGATGACTGTTATGCAATGGTTTTTATGGTTTTTGACTGAAACAACCAAATATATATTGATAATGTATGGTGTAATGGGATTTACATTTAATAAACATAAATACAAATATGTAAGTCTTTTATTATATATTTTGGCAGTTATACCGATGCAATTATATTTAAAGGATATATTATTTATATATCGTACATTATGGGGGCTTGTTTTAATAATTTCACTATTTGATGGTGCTATTAGTAAAAAAATACAGATGTATGTAGTATCGTATTTTTTTATTACAAATATAGATATTTCTTTATGGAGCATACTAATTAATATAAAAGATAGTAGTTTGACAGGGAATAATGATTTGACTGTATCTGTATGTAATAGTTTAGGAGTATTGTTTTGGGGTATTACTACGGTAGCCATTAGAAAAGAAAGGTTACATATTTATAACGTGCTTACAAATTTATCTTTAAAATATTACACTATGCTTCTAAGTGTTTTAGTTGGAGTTTCAGTAATTGTTGGAAGTATACAGTATAGTCTTATTGATAATATTCCGGAATCTCTTAAAAAAATCTGTATGTTGGTAGGAATGGTGTTTTCTCTGATAATAATTATGGGATGTATTATTTATATATATACTTTATATATGAAAAAAAGTATTGAGTATGATTATAAGATGGATAAGATTTTTTATGAAAAGCAGGTAGAGTATTATAAAAATATTCTTGAGAAAGATGAGAAAACAAAAAAATTTAGACATGATATCAGAAAACATATGAGAGCGATTGCTTCTTTGTGTGAAGAAGGTGATATTGGAAATATTAAGAAGTATGTTGAAAATTTACAAGAGGATTATCAGGAATGTTGTACTATATATACGGGAAATATTATATCCGATTCGTTTATTAGTTCATTGATAGAAAATATGAAATCTGATCCGAAATTTAAATATATTATCAGAGGGAAAATACCTCAAAATTTTGATATGAACCAAAATGATTTTTGTGTTCTTATTGCAAATGCTCTGGAAAATGCAGAACATGCTCTTAAAAAAGTGGAAGGGATAAAATTATTTACAATAGATATAAAAAATTATAATGGATATTTATTTATAAAGATATCTAATTCGGCTTTGGCAGGAGAGATGGATAACTTTTACAAAAGGCAGAAAGAGGGGGGATATGGTGTTTACAATATGAAAAAGATCGTTGAAAAATATGATGGGGAAATAAACTTTTCATATGAAAATGGGTTATTTCATACGGATATTGCATTTAGTATTTGAATTATTATTTATTTAGATTAACGCTTGTTGTTATGTTATAGTTTTATAATCTAATTAACGATTATGGCCTCATGCATTAAAGGTGCATGGGGCTGTAATAGTTTTACATGATATGTAGTAATATTTATGTATCAGAGTGTGTTGTTTGGAAAATAGAAAAATTGTGTCTGCAATCAAAAATTTGTGAAAAAACAACGTTCGGAACAAAAAAACAACGTTCGGAACATTTTGATTGAAAAATGAATAGGGCTTTTTTATACTGAATTTGTCGGTAAAAACATATGATATATATTAAGGGAGGATGAGTGATTATGAGTATGTATGATATTAATGGTTTCTATGATTGGTTAAAACATTTATTTGGCTAAAAATAGAGGAATAAAAATGTTTAAATATTTTTTGACAGATATACGCAGGAAAAAATGGCTGTTTTTATTTTACATTGCAATATACAGTTTAGTAATGATTGGTACAGTAGTGGTAATGATTTTGATTATGAGAAACTATTGCAATCAATCATCCAAAAATCCTGCCTGGAATATATATTCAATTAATGCAGATGCAGGAATACAAAATGAAACATACAATCTATTAAAAAAAGACATATTTAGAAAATTTAAAAACAATATAGATGGAATTTCCGGAAGCGGGCAGATAAAGTATGATAGTAAAAATTATATATGTTCTTACTTTGAATATAGTGACATAAATAAATTTTATTATTCAAAAAATAAACCAGATGAAGGAGAAGCTATATCATCAGGGGAATTATATGACTGCAAAAATAAAAATATAATATTGGAAGATACTTCAGGAATACGAAAAAGAGAGCTGAAAATTATAGACAATACAGATTTAATACTATCAGGAGATTTGAAAAATAGAGTGGATATAGTCTTATCTTCAGAAGATTTTAACTTTTCCTGTAATGAAATATCCCAGTTAAATATTGAATTTTGTAATCATTTAAATACATTACAAGTAATGAAGTTAAAAAGAATCTGTAAACATTATGGTGTTTCGCTGTCATATCAAAGTATTTGGAAATGGAAAAAAATAATAGCAAAACGAAACTATTTTATTATGTTTTTAATAACATTGTTGTATGCAGTTTTGTCGGTTTTATTTATAAAGTCTTATATTATAAGTAGTCAGAAAAGAAACTTTAATATTTACTTTATTTGTGGAGCTAATCCAAGAAAACTTAAGAATATATATTTCTATATATTTACTATAGCGGAAATATCTGCATGGATTTTAGGCAGTATAATTATAGTGATTATGAACTATATAGTTGATATGCCGATTGATTTATTTCCACAATTAATTATATGTATGGTTTATGGAAGTATTGTCTGGTTGATTTCATTACCCTGGATTGGAAATGCAATTAATAGAGTAACATTAAGGAAAGGAAAATAATTATACATGAGAAAATATCTTCATTTATTTATGAAAATGAATTCAAAATCGCCGGTAGTTACCGCATGTTGTTTTGTTATGCTTTTCCTGATGGCATTTATTACTGATTCAACAGTTGGAGTGATGGCAGGAAGTTATTATCAATATGATCTTGTCAAAGATTGTAAAGACATGTTTCAGTATACAATGTTTTCTGATGAAGATGCGGATACAGATGATACCAAACCGTGCGAGCTGGAAAAAAAGAAACAGCTTACATTGAATCAAATAAAAAAAATTGAAGGGGTAAAAGAAGTTTATACTACCCAGACAACTACGTATTCTGACTCTGTGAACAGTGCTGATATTACTATAGTATTGTATTCTGAAAAAATTTTTGATTGTTTAAAATACAAATGTATGACGGGAAGGATGCCGTTGCGTGAAAATGAGATAGTATTAAATGCTTCTGCAAGAAAAAGATATAAATTAAATAATGAATATTCTATTCAAAATGGTGATGAAACAAAAAAGGTAAAGGTTGTAGGATTTCTTGAAAATGATTTTATTTTCTATCCTAATTTTTCAGTGGATAAAGATGATGAAAAAGGTTCTAATACAGATTTGGGAGTAGTTGACAGGCGGGAGCAGGCAATTAATGGAGAGTTTACAGCTATTAGCTGGTACAAAGATACATGGAAGGAATTACAGACTTTCGATACCGTTATAGTTGACTGCAGTTTAAAAGATAACACTAAGCTGATGAATAATATTGATGGAAAATTTGGCTATACATATGATATAAATGATGCATTGAAGTATTATTATAAAAATTTCTGTAACATATATAAACAGGAAAGCTTTTATTTATTGATTGCATTGATTGTATTATTTGTAATAGGTTTCTGTATTCATGGAGTGTTATATTTATATAATCAGAAGAAAGAATTTGCTATCTACTATTTGTGTGGCTGTACATGGAAGAAATCATTGTATTTGTCCGTCAGCAGAATTTTTCTGTTGTTTGCTACAGCTATTCCGTTAGGATTTTTATCATTAAGATTATTGAGAAAGTTTGATACTTCGATAATTGGTTATGTTCTAAAAGTTCAGAATGAAATTTTAATATTTCTTGGAATGATATGTCTGTATCTTATATGCTGTATACCTGTCTTTTTAATATTTGGCAGGATGGATACATATGATTTATTTAGAAAAGAGGAAGGAATATGAGTTTATTGCAGCTTAGTAACATCGTAAAAACTTTCCCGGATGGTGAGGAAGAAATTACAGTTTTAGATAAACTTAATTTTTCTATAGTAAAGGGTGAAAGTGTTGCTATTATAGGAAGTTCAGGTGCAGGAAAGTCAACGTTGTTACATATTATGAGTGGAATTAGCAGACCAACTGATGGAGAAATCTTTTTTGATGATAAATTGATTGACCATAATGATGAAAATGAGATGGCAAAATATCGTAATTCCAAAGTTGGAATAGTGCTTCAGGATTTTGGGCTTATTGAGTATCGATCGGTTCTTGATAATGTTTCGATACCGCTTATATTTAATCCGGAGATATCACAGAAGCAGTTGCGAAGTATATGTAAAAATGCGTTGGACAAGGTTGGTCTGCCTTTTTTAAACAGAGAAACCTGGAAATTGTCCGGTGGTGAAAAGCAGCGTGTGGCTATTGCAAGAGCAATAGTAAACAATCCCGAAATATTGTTTGCAGATGAGCCGACGGGTTCTCTTGATCCACGCAATAAAGAAAAGGTTCTGGAGATTTTCAAAGAGTTAAATCGTGCAGGTATGTCAATTGTTATTGTTACACATGATATGGAAGTGGCGGATTCATGTGATAAAGTATACTGTTTGGAAAATGGAAAAATCAAGTGCTAGAACTCAAGCTATATAAATATTGCTTTTTTAAATTGGATTATATACAATATCATAAAAAAACATGTGGTATGTGAGTTTTTTGAGCATAATTGTATATAGATTTGGAGGCGTGATTTTATGGCAAAAACAGTTGCAATTGGAATACAGAGTTTTGATAAAATAATAGAAGGAAACTATTTTTATATTGATAAAACATCATTTATAAAAGAGTGGTGGGAAAGTGGTGATGATGTCACTCTTATTACACGTCCAAGGAGATTTGGAAAGACTCTTAATATGAGCATGCTTGAACAGTTTTTTTCTGTAGATTATGTCGACAGGGGAGATTTATTTGAAGGTCTGTCTATCTGGCAGGAAGAAAAGTACAGGCTGCTTCAGGGAACATATCCGGTGATTAGTTTGTCTTTTGCCAATATAAAGGAAGTGGATTATGAATCTGCCAGATATCAGATATGTCAAATGCTTGCAGACTTATATAATAAAAATAATTTTCTTTTAGAAAGTGATTTATTAAGTAATGCAGACAAAGATTTTTTTGTTTCTGTTAAGCCGAATATGCCTACGGTAGTTGCAACTATGGCAATACACAAGATGTCAGAATTTTTAAGCAAGTACTATGGCAAAAAAGTCATAATCCTCCTAGATGAGTATGATACACCTATGCAGGAAGCATATGTAAACGGTTTCTGGGATGAAATTGTAGCATTTACAAGAAGTCTTTTTAA
>JALERT010000057.1 GCA_022764445.1 Lachnospiraceae bacterium
GCAATCTTTACAAGATCAAGATCTGCTTCTCTTGCCATCTTTAATGCTTCTTTTGATGAAACTATACCTAACTGCTCTCCGCTTTCACTGACCAGACGCACTTCCTTGTCTCTGATCTTCTCATTAATCATTAATTCGCTAATGTTCGTACACCTCCATAATATATCAGTAATTATAAGATTCTTTCTCTATAAGACGAACTTCCTATAGAGTAAAAAAACGTGGATGGTAAAGTTCATCCACGTTTATCTATCGATCAAATAAATATATCATTATTTGCTAATAATAGAACCCGAGTCACTCATTAGTGCTAAGGTGAGAGTGGATAACTCTACTTCGTTTTGTCTGCACAACATTGACAATAATATCACAATTAAAAGTTCCTGTCAAGTACATCAGGAATTTTTTTATTCTTGTAACAGTTCGTTACAGTTCAATTATTTTTAATGTTCTTCTTTACAATATCCAGAATCTCCTTCTTCATATCAGGATTTTCTTCTATAAGTTTATTAATTTCTTCTACCTTCTGACTGCGTATTGATTCGTTGTATTCTATACGTTCCCTGAGCTTCTGGCGTCTTCCATTAAGTTCGTGCCTTATTTCAACCATCTCTTTATTGTCGTTAATGGCAATGGCATGGCTTACCCATACATCCCTATCTTCTACATTATACTTCTTAAGTATATCCATAAGACAGTTATTATTGAAACTCAGCTTATCCGTATTCTCCCTGAATCTTCTCTCATACTCTTTCATCTTACAGTATTCATTCCATTTTTTCTCAAAATCAAGAGCATTTTTTACACCATATTTTTCACAGCTGTAATCAAGAACATTTATATTATTAACATACTTGATTTTCACCTTATTGAGAAGATTTATGGCTTTATTGATTTTTCTTTCCGTAATTATCATATCTTTACGGTTCTTTCCTGACTCAAGGAAAAGGACTGTTGCCGATATTGCAGCAAGAAGAATTACACCCAGATATGGAAATGTCATATCTACATTAAATGTATAATATATAACTGCAAGAAGTATCATAAGTGAGATAATAAGCACCGTAAGAATCTTTGCCATGGCTTTAAGTGCATTTTGTTTTTCAACAATTTCCTTTCTCTCACCATAAAGCATCTTTTTCTCTTTACCAAGATTATTTATATCACTTTCAATGGCTCTCTGATACGCCTCTTCCTCATACATCTTTTTTATTTCATCAACAAGACTTTCCTCATACGGCTCAAGCCGTCTGACCTCAGCATCCGATATGGTAAGAGTGCGATTTTTATAACTGTTTCTCTCATTTGTAAGATTAACTATATTTTTACAGATTTCAGTTAATTCTTTCCTGTCATCACCGGCAATCCTGTCAATTTTCTGTATATCCGTAAGGAACGATGTAACTTTTTCATACTCGTGCCTTGCATCACTTATCTGGCGGTCAAGCTCAGCCACCGTCTCACAACATTCATTTACAAAACGCTTTTTATCCAAGTAAGACACCGGAACCGACTTTTCCTGTGCAAGTTCTTCATCACTTAAATCCTTACTGCCGGCGTCCTCTTCTTCATCAAAATTTTCATCTGTACCATCTGAGGTATTATCCGAAATAGTATCTGACTCATTATCTAATGTACTTTCTGAAACCTCATCAGAATCCTTTATTTTTTTTGCCTTTCTCCATCTGCTAAAAAACGCCATTTATTTTCCTCATTTCTAAAACTCCACCAGCTTATCTTACCGTTACCATACACACCTACGCGGTGCTACAGTAATATATTACCGGCTTATCTCTTTTCTGTATTCTTCCTTCCATCCATTAATGTATGAATTTATATTATCATAATATTCTTCCACATAACCGGATTTCATTGTTTCCTTAAGACGTTCAATATTCTTTATATTTTTTGATTTTTCTGCTTCATCACTCGCTGATTTATACTCTTTTTCAATACCTGTAATTTTCTGTATGTCTATGTCAAGTTTCTTTGCTTCCTGACTATAAAGTTCCTTATCACCTGTAAGTTTTAATGCATAAATATACTGCTTAAGAGATTCTTCTGAGGAATTTTTCTCATATGCATTTTTAAACGAAACTGCTGCATTGTCAAAGTCTTCGAGCATAGCATATGCAACGCCCATATTGTGATACATTTCTCCGTATTCACTTATATCGGCATTTAGCATATCATCACAATTTAGTATGTGATCATACTCTTCTATTGCTTTCTCGTAAAAACCACACCTTAAATAATTATCAGCTTTAATCTTAGCTCTTCCTCTAAGCGGAAGATTCTCTGTCTCATCCATTATGGCAATAAGCTCGTTAATCTCTTTTTCGGTATAATAATCACAACTACAGCAAAGAGTAACCACTATATCCTTAAGATTATTGTGATCTTCTATCATATCTTCTATCTTCTTTGCTGTTTCATCCATTTCAAGTTCTTCACGAAGCCATACTGCAAATGACTCTTCAAAAAGCTCTTCCTGAATCATATAAATATTATGTCGTATATAGTAACATACTTCTTCTATTGTATATACATTTGTATCTGTAAGCTTGAAATAATATGGCTTCTTAGCTATTATGCCACTACATTGTATCAGTCTTCCCATAACAAACTCCTTATATGTTATACATTAATCTGTGTCTCCCATATCCGGTTACTTGATGGACAGAACTCTCCAAAACCATTATCTTTCAGAGTCACTATACATGTATTTCTGTCAGCAAATCTTATTCTTATGGTGAATCTTGTCATCCTGTTTTCTCTTCCCGCAAAGGAGCTTAAAGACAACATATGTGACTTAAATTCATGCTTAAGTATATTTCTTGCAGTAATCTGAATTTCATCTTCTGCATCCGGTATGACATCTATACTCGAATCAACTTCGCTCCACATTGTACCTGCCTTTGCAAGTTCTACTTCCTGATATCCCGCATCTTTATATACCTTTATAGTGATATCACTTGTAATCATCTCATCATCAAGGAATACAAAATCAGAAAGTTTTCCTTCGCCCGATATCTCTCTTGCAGCATAACATGCACCTCTTGTAAAAAGATTCTGACCACGGAATACTCTTCTTCCATTGCACAGATCCTTAAGGGCATCTGCTGCCCACTCTCCATCAAATCCTTTTCCTGTTACATAGATTGTAGTCACCCTCTGCTTATGTAGAACGGTCTTTGCCACATTGGTAAAAGCGTATCTCATATGTGCATCATCTTCTGTAATCAGCATCATGCCTGACATTACGTCGGACAGATCTTTCTGCGTTACTCCTACTATGCCGGGAACACTGCTTCTGTCGATATTGATCTGTGAGTACCTAAGACCTTTACTGTCATACTCAAAAAGACCGACATTATTTACCCAAAGTTCTTTATCCTGACTGACGGCATAGTACATATAACTCTGCTTATGACTCTGGATTATAAGTCTGTCACTGCCAATTCCAAGCTCACTGCATATAGTCCTTAGACACTCCGTAATTCTTTCTGTCTTATCTGAAACAGATATAACGAGCTTGCGTATAGTATTGTTGGGATAATATTCTTTTAAGAGACTTAATTCCTTTATAAGAAATCTTTTAAGAAGTTCCCTACTTTTAAATGTGTAACCATCTGCTTCAAACCTGTCGCCTTCGCAGACTTTACTCATAATCCCGTCTATTTTCACAAAGCCTTCTCCCGGCTCCTGCGCCTCACTGCCCCAAAGCCAGATGCTTTTATTGGGATTAATCGCAACAACCATTGGAATCTCATATTCTCTTTCTTTTCCTGTCATCTTTCCAACGGGAATTGGTTCATATCTTTTAAAATCAAAACATGATATCTGCGTTATATCATCACCAAGATCTATTCCCACTAAAAGCTGTCTTTCTTCACTCATATGCCCCTCCCGTTTCAAACTTCTAAAGTGGTTTAAACAGTTTCTTTACTGTCTCACGCTTTTTAGCATATTCCTTCATCGTATCTATAAGTGTTGTATCATCATTCATTTCTTTTGCGATAAGCATAAGATTAAGTGCGTGGTACCTGCTGCCTTCCCTAAGATCATCCATAGTCTCATCAAAATATATACTTGACTTCTTAGTAGTAACCTCGCCATCAGGCCTTGATTCAGTTATATAATACTCAAGATGCTCGTCCTGAAAAAGAATAAATGATTTAACTCTTATTCCCTCATATACATCCTGCATTGTCTCTGTAATATATTCCGTAGAATCTTCCCCGGAAGATACCATATAGTGAATTTTCACTTCGTATTCCGGATTCGCCTTATACTCCACATAATGTTCATCAACAATATGAATTGGAAGAGAAAATTTACCATAAAAATCCTTAAAGAAAGGAAATACAATGTCTTTGTCATACAAAACATTTATATTATAATCAGCAAAGATTTTCTCATCATCAGTAAGTGTCTCTTTCTGACTTAAGTGCTTTAGAACTGCTATAAGACATGGCATATTTTCCTGCGTTCTTACCTCACGGTAAAAATACTCAAATATTTCATCAGGAATATCAAGATCCTTAACAAGATATTTGTATGCCGTCATCTTGAGGAATGCCTGAATAAGTTTCTTATTGGTTCCTTCTTCATAATAACTGTAAAATACATCATACACTTCCGGATATATTTCCTCTGTAAATACTGTCTGTGCAAGAATTCGTTCCTCATAATCTTTTACATCAAGTTTAAATCCATGAGCAGCCTTCCAAACACTTATCATCTCATCAATTCCCGCTGAGAAATATCCGCAAAGGTATTTTAATATGTTTTCATCAAATTTACCTGCCTTAAATATATACCATGCAAGCTTTACAAGATTTGCATCTTCTCTGTCTATATTTCTTTCAAATGTTTCTGACGATATCTTAAGAAGTCTCTCAACCGGTATCCTGTCATATCCGTAAAAGAGAATACCTTCCATTGCCTTATCATAACAATGGCGTACCGCACAATACTCTATAAACTGGTTTCTCTCTGAACTGTTTATCTGTGACCAGTCCATAGATTTTAATGCTTCATCTAATGCTTCTCCTTCAAAGTTGTCATAATAGCTTCTTACAAGTGTAGAAAATACTTTTCTTCTATGTATATCACTTATATCCGGTAAATTAATAACACTCTTTCTTATCTCATTTACTACCGGTCCTATCTGATGCAGATTTTCTGCCCTGTCATAAAGATAAAGAAGAAGACCTTTGTCATCTTTATTGAACTCATAACATTTACCGGCAAGATGTTCAAGATTAACCATCTTCTTGATTGTATAATCTATAGACATTGAATATCTGTTGTCCAGTGCATCTGCAAGAAATATGCCTGCATTTTCAGTAAATATATGAACTACAGCCCTTCCATTTACTAAAGGTACATACTCTTCTTCCTTAAGCTCTCTGTGTCTTACATACACACCTGCAATATCTTTATTGCAGCATTTTATCTCCTGACAGAACATAATCTTAGGAAGCCATACTGCCACATCTTCATCTATACATTCTTCATTGATAAACTCCTCGTATATAACCTGGAGATTTTCATTGATATGACCCGCACTTAACTGACTGAAACAAAATTCCTTCATATTGTCATAATATGATTCATATGTCTCAGGATCCATATTTTTATTGTTGATAATATATGCGTAAAGCATTGCCTTCTTACTAACCGTAAGATGATTGTCATACAGAAAGTAAAGAAGTACTGATCGGTTAAGGCGGATTTCTTTTGTCTCATCTATTGAATACATATAATACTCATAAAGATCCGTTATTTTGAGATTATGCTCTATGCCAAGGCTATACCACTTAAATGCCTCCTCAGATGTACACTGGCCTTTCATCAGTGTACGGCATATAACAGCAAGGGTCTCGTCTTCCTTATATCTGTCATATATGTAACATAAATCATCAAGTATAACCGGTGAATAATTTTTAAGTCTGCCTGCAAGATATACATATCTAAGTGCAAGCTCCTTATCAAGATACTTTTCGCGGCATCCCCAGTGAAGACATCTTATTACCTCATCATTAACTTCCATGAGAAATGCCGGAGATGTATTAAGTACATCACATACTTCTATATAGAGAAGTGGACTGCTGCAGCCTGACTTAAGTTTATCAAGTGTCTCTTCAAGCTTTCTCTTATCTGATTCATAGACAGGATCAAGATAAAGAAGGAACCAGAATATCTGCCAGCTGTCATCTTTCTTTTTATAACATTCCCTGACATTTTCTATACATTTGTCCTTGACGTTATTGTCCTCGCTCCAAAGCCCCTTAAGATACTGATATGCACAGTAACTTTTAGTATCTTCTTTTTTAAGATTTTCAGCTACCTTATCAAGAAATGACAGTGCTTTTTTTACCATCTCAGGCCTTTTTAGTGTTATGCCAAGATATGTTTTAAAAAGATGTGCCGCCACAGTGCAGTTACGTTTTTCTGCGATATCTATTACTCTCTCGATACCTGTTATGTACTTAGATCTTTCTATCTTATTCATACGATAGTCGATATAGAGTTTTGTAATTGTATACCACATATTCTGATATTCGATATTTTTTACCACATCTTCATGGCGTACACCCGGTTTTACAGCCATAACATCTATATCAATACTCTGCCTTACAGTTTTTATCGTAATACGTCCATAATTTTTACCTGGAACCATCTTTTCAGGATTAACCGTAAATGAAAGTGGATATTTGTCTCCTGAAAAATTATCTGTCCATACTATTTTTCTTTCGGGAGTAAGAAATTCCGCATCAGATACGATATGAAATTCTCCGACTCCCCAATTATCTTTTTTAATTACAACTTCTTCCCTGAACTCTGTCTGACAGTTGTCATATGAAAATGAAGTTTTATCAACTGATATCTGTATAGGAATCTTCTTATGTATGGCTATAAGAAATTCCTCCATTGCAAGGCCTTTACCCGTACCTGCAATAAGACCTCTGTATAAGGCAATATTTCTATTATCTCTATATAAAAACACGTCCTCAAAATGCTTGTCTTTAAATAACTGTACTGCTTCCTCACTATTTTCTTTTGCAAGACCCGCAAACTGGAATAAATCTTTTATCCTGCCTGATGAAACAGCGCACGAAGGAACACATACCGTGACAGTAACAGGAATCTTCCCACTGCCACAATCAGAGATTATGCGTATAGTTCCATTAAACACTTCACCCGGCATAAACTTTCTTCCACACAGTCTGAACTTTATGGTACTCTCTATTCCCTGGAAAGAAGCTTCCTCTAATTCTATGTAATGACAGTCGGTGACAATAATACCTTTCATCATCTTCTTTTTGCTATTACTTATCTTAAAAGAGCCTTCGCAGACTTCACCGGATTCCACTGTCATCTTAAGCTCTGATGGTGTAATTTCCAGACACGAAACATCATATTCAAATATTCCTTTTGCAAACTGGTTTATCTTTTCTTTCATGCGTTCCTCCGAAATAAGTGATTATTACATAATTAACTATAAGTATATCACTTTTGGTAACATCATGTAAAGCATATAAGCTATTTAAAGAGTAAGGCTTGCGAATGAAATATAACAATGATATACTTTGTCTGACTAAAATGATTATGAAAGGACTGGTTCAGATTGATAGAACATAAAGAACATTTTCATGGAAGTGATCTTGAAAAGATTGAAAAAATATATGGCATAAAAAAAGAAGATATAACAAGCTTTTCTGCTAATGTTAATCCTCTTGGGATTTCTTATAAACTCCGTAATGAACTTGCATCACATATAGATGCGATAACTTCTTATCCTGACAGGGAATATACTTCACTCCGTAAGTGCATAGGTGATTATGTGCATACTGATTATAGTAATATACTTGTTGGAAATGGGTCTACCGAGCTTATATCCCTTGTTATACAGATTACTAAACCAAAGAAAGCACTGATTGTAGGACCTACATACTCCGAATATGAACACGAAGTTGCTTTGGAAGGTGGACGTTCACATTATTTCAGGCTTAAAGAAAGTGATAACTTCAATTTAAATGTTGATGAGCTTAAAGAAGCTCTTACGCCTGACATTGACCTTCTCGTAATATGTAACCCAAACAATCCTACATCATCACAGATTACAAGAAGCACTATGCGCACAATTCTTGATACATGCAAGGAGAAGGGCATATTTGTCATGGTCGATGAGACATATGTAGAATTTTCAGAAAATGCGGATGAGATAACCTCTATACCTCTAACAGAATTTTATAACAATTTAATAATACTGCGCGGTATATCAAAATTCTTTGCAGCTCCGGGACTCCGCCTTGGATATGCCATATGCGGCAGCCACCGGCTCCTAAAAGAGATTGACAGCCGTAAAAATCCATGGACTATAAACTCACTGGCAGCCATTGCCGGCGAGATAATGTTTAAGGATAATGAATATATCGAGGATACACGCAATCTGATTTCCTCTGAAAGAAAGAGAATCTGCGGAATACTCTCAGGTCTTGATACAGTTAAATTTTATCAGCCTAATGCAAACTTTATACTTGTACGTATACTTAAAGATGATGTCACGTCAGAAGACCTCTTTGATGCTGCGATTAAAAAAGGTCTTATGATACGCGACTGTTCAACATTCCCATTCCTAGACAATAAATATATAAGATTCTGCTTTATGAACCCTGAGGATAATGATGCACTTCTTAAAGTCCTTACAGAACATTTGAAATAATCCTTATATGATGAATTTCTCATTATAATGACAAAAAGGCGAAAGAGTTTCGCAAGCGAAACTCTTTCGTCTTTTTAAGTGTCATTCTATTTTGATCCGGCAAAAATTGTTCCAACCTGTTTATCTTCAAAAAGGTCGTAAAGTGCTTTGGGATGCTGTCCATTCATAAGTACAACATCTATGCCTGCCTCATACGCGATCTCTACTGCATTGATTTTTGTAATCATCCCGCCTGTCCCAAGTTTAGTACCGGCACCGCCTGCAAGGCCTCTTATCTCATCAGTTATCTCATTTACGACAGGAATAAGTTCTGCTTCATCATACTTATGAGGGTCTTTATCATAAAGACCATCTATATCTGACATTATTATAAGAAGATCAGCCTTTGCAATTTTGGCTACTATCGCAGCAAGAGAATCATTTTCACCCACCTCAAGTTCCAGCTCGTCTATGGCAACAGTATCATTTTCGTTAATTATAGGAATAACTCCCTGTGATACAATTCTCTCCATAGCATTCTCCACATTTTTTCTTCTGTCTTCGAGAAGTATGTACTTTGTAAGAAGCATCTGGGCAACTGTTATACTATACTCTGAAAAAAGATTATCATAGAGGTACATAAGCTCGCACTGACCAACAGCAGCACACGCCTGCTTACCGGGTGTGTCCTTTGGTTTTTCACGAAGACCAAGCTTTCCCATTCCAAGACCTATTGCTCCACTTGATACAAGGATAACTTCATGACCTGCATTCTGAAGATCTGCAAGTGTCTTTACAAGCTGTTCTACACGTCTTATATTAAGCATTCCCGTTTTATGTGTAAGGGTAGATGTCCCCACTTTAACGACTATACGTTTTCTTTCACTTATCTTTTTCATCTTTGTAATCCGCCTTTCCTGAAAAGCCACTGGTTCATCAAAATCTTTATCCGGCTTTCACTCCATATTAGCTTATCTAAATAATCTTTTATAGTCAACTGTTTTTATTTTTGCTTCTCTGTTATAATAATTCATTTCCTATCCGATTTAAATTTCTTTAATGGATTAAGGAAAAAGGCAGCAGCTTCTATAAATATAAACGTGCATACAGCCTGCGAAATAATACTTAGGACATACCAGTTTTCCGTTACGAATCCAGGTAAAGAACCGCCAAGTTTTAATGCAATGTATTTGACTGCAGACATATTATTATACTGTCCTGTAACCATCTCAAGTATAGTAAACGCAGGATTGATAAGGAGTATGTAGGAAACTGCGCTTACATCAGGCATTTTGCCAGAGTCTCCCAGTACATTATAAAAGTAAAGGTTTGCGAGAAGGTAAGCTACTGCGGCAATTATTACAGTGCCGCCGCATACAAAAAGAACCTCAGCAAATGAAAAAACTGTTGCAGGTACAGTCTTTTTCAGGATAACTGATGAAAACATACCCATACTTCCTATGAAAAAGGAAATACTAAGTATTGCAAAAAGGAACTGTAAAACATCACCCATACTTATACCGCCAACCGTAAATACAATTGATATAACAGGCATACTTGATATGACTAGAAGAATTACCATGCTAATTGATGACATAAGCTTTCCCATTATAATACTTCTTGGTTTAAGTGTTGTTGTAAGAAGTATTTCCAAAGTCTGCTTTTCTCTCTCTCCGGCTATAGAACCAGATGTAAACGATGGAAGAAGAAATATTACCATAATCATCTCAAGACATATCATCATGAAATAAACCTTTGCAGCACCGGTATAATCAATATATGAATTCCAGCGCACATTAAACATAATTTCAAATCCTGTTATGGCTATAATTATAAGTGCGAGGTTGAAAAAGAATACTGTCATTGCAAATTTAACTGAACGAACCCTTAATCTCATTTCCTTCGCATATATCGGATTAATTCTGAATTTCATCCCTTTAAGACCTCCTGTCTGCCGGTAACTTTTAAGAACAATTGCTCAAGGCTGCCCTTCTCACGTACAAAAGATGATATAATTACTCCTTTATCAATAAGTTTTTTAAGAAGATCTGCTTCATCCTCGACTCCACCTGTAAATCCAATAATTATGTACTCATCTTCTATGGATATACTGTTTACCCTGTCGTCTTTTTTAAGTATAGATATCGCTTCTTCTTTTCCTCCAAGTATTCTCATTTTCATAGGATTGGCTGCATTAAAATGCATCATAATCTCATCTTCGGTTCCTTTTACAATCATTTTGCCATTATTAATTATCCCAATTGTGGTACACATCTCTGAAAGTTCAGATAAAATATGTGAGCTAATAATAATTGTTTTATTCATTTCACGAATCATGTTAATAAATTTTCTCATCTCATGCCTTGCACCCGGATCAAGTCCGGAAAATGGTTCATCAAGTATCAGTATATCTGGATTATGAACCATGCACCTTGCAAGACAAAGCTTTTGCTTCATTCCCCTTGACAGTTCATCTACATAGGAGTCCGCTTTTTCAGTTAGATTTATTCTATCTAGAAGTTCCATGCAAAGTTTATGTGCATCTTTTCCCACAATACCATAAATTGAAGCATAAAATTCCATATATTCTATAACCTTAAGATTATCATATACTCCAAAAAAGTCGGGCATATATCCAATTTTTGACTTGAGCTCACTACTGTCCTTTTCCACATCAAGATTTTCTATATATACTTTTCCACTATCTGCTTTAAGAAGACCTGACATAATACGCATTGTGGTTGTTTTGCCGACACCATTTGGTCCGACAAATCCAAACACCTCTCCCTTTTTAAGTGAAAAGCTCAGGCGGTCTAAAACAACGCATTTGCCATATTTTTTATATAAATCATGTACTTCAATCATATGCCCTCCTGCCAATACGTTTCTTTTTCTTTTATGTCAAACTGCTTACATACCCCCGTCTCTCCATATGAATCAAACTCTGTCATATCAGAAAATCCTTTTTTTGCATCTTCAATATAACCATATAAGAATGGTGTATCCTGTTCATTTTCTGATAAATAAGCTTCTAAAAGACCACATTTTCTTCTTTTGCTGCTTTCAAGTGATGTATCGTAAAGTTTTAATCCCATTGCAGCATATATCTGTTTTTCAATATCAAAATCATACTCTTCTGCCATATAAAACTTAGAATACTTTTTATCTATACTCACTGTTTCCCCAGCTTTCATATCACCTACTTTAACAAGATTTCCACTATAATATATAACACAGTTTTTTAGATCACATGATAGTCTATTAGTAATACTTCCATATATTTTTTTATCGTCTTTCATTATATCAATATCTACATTACCATTTATATCAGTTCCATGCTTTGATAAAAATCCTGCTCTTTCAAATCCTGACATTCTGTTTATCATAAGTTCATTTTTATCATTTGTGCAGTCTACACCATAGTCAAATCCCTTCTTATACTTTCCCGGCGTATCATAATAAACATTTAAATTAACAGGATATATACTGCATTTTGACTTTATCGGAACATTATACTTTTCATTGGTTACATTAGTAATACTAAATAAAGTGTCAGCATCATGTCTTCCTTCTGAATCATCGAGCTGTATCTGTGAAAGATAATTTATAAATGGTTCCTGTATACGAGTAGCTGTTCCCAGTGCATAAATGATAAATGAAAAAACAAGAGCCAAAGCCGGAACCATTATCCATAATTTTACAGTCTTTCCTTTTTTCTTATACCATATAAACATTACAGGTCCTACAATCACAATATAAATTACAAGTAAAATTCCATATAACTTTAGATTAGGGAGTCGGTCATAGGGATTTATCTTAAGAGCGTCAAATCTGTAATCAAAGGCACTGTCACCTGTCTGCATGGAAAAATAACCATTTATTAAATTAAACTTCTTTACTTCATTTATTATATTGTATCCGTAGGTTGTCCAGGTTTCTTTTGGAATGTTAAGTGAAAAATCTGATAAAAGTATATTTCCCTTTCCTATATCTAATTTTATGAAATTTTGTTCAGTTGAATTTTCAATTTCTATATTTGAATTATTATTTTCTTTTGAATCTCCAAGTAATTTGTCTATTATTACTTTTGTACTTTTACTGTTTTCACTGCCAATAAGAACAGTACCTCCGTTACTTATCCATTTTCTGATATTGCTTATCATGGAGTCAGAAAGTCTGGTAACATCATAATTTTCCATTACGATAAGATCAAGTGCTGATATTTTCTCATACGATTTTAAATCTTTTTCTTTTATATCAAATGAACGTCCGGTTATGGCATTAACTGATGAACTGCTCTTTTCTTCTGTAAATATATTTCCGATATACTTAAGCTTCGACGGCGTATCAGATAAAATTCCTGTATAGATATATGAATTTATATCCGGTATATTTAATTCAACGTCTCTATATGATACATCATTTCCCTGTGCATCACATATAACAACTGAATACTTTTCAGATAAAAACATAACGGGAATATTAAAGTTTAACTTTACCTTAGACTCTTTTTTTGCAAAAAATCTTTTCTGAATCATTGGTCGTTTTTCGTTGTTTCTAAAGACTATACGAAGTATTCCTTCATATGATTCAGATGATTTATTGTGTATTTCAGCCCTAACAGGCATTTCATCACCATATTTTGCATATCCGTTGTATCCAAACATTATACTTATTCTAAGATGTTTAGTTGCTATGTACGCTTCCCCATTATCTAATTTTTCATCTGAGGACGATTTTGCCAAAACACATCCACTACATGAACATAGAGCAATCATCATCCCCAAAATACATGTAATGATTATTGCTCTAAATTTTTTTAATACTTTCATTTTGTTCTCCTGTATTCTTATTACAGTTTATACCAACCATTTCCTTTATTCTTAAAAATTGCTTTGATGCTTTTTTATTCATAAAGGTAAAGCAATCGTAAAACACGTTCCATTGCTTCCACTTGTAACATCAATTGTTCCACCATGAAGTACAGCTATTTCTTTTGCTATGTTAAGTCCAAGACCTGTTCCCCCAGTCTGTGATGATCTTGACTCTTCAACTCTGTAAAACTTATCAAATATATGTTCCAGGCTTTCCGGCGGTATTATAAGTCCAAAATTTGTAACACGTATCTGAACCTCATGCTCAAATTTCTCTAGCTCTATGAAAACTTTTTTTCCATCTTTTCCATATTTTATGGCATTGCTTATAAGATTCTGAATTGCCCTTGCCATCATTTCACCGTCGATATTCATTATAAGGCTGTCAACATTATATTTAAGCGTATATTCAAGCTCATTTTCCTTAAATAACGGATAGAATTCCTCTACCATCTGTTCAATAAGTTTAACGATATCTATTTCATTATAATGAAGCGTAATCTCTCCACTCATAAGTTTTGTATAACTGAAAAGGTCTTCTATAAGCCCCTGTAATCTATTTGCCTTTTTCATGGCAATACGCGCATACTTCTGGCGTTCTTCAACACTGTACTTCTCTGTATCTGTTGCAAGCTGAAGATATCCGAGTACGGAGGTAAGTGGAGTTCTGAGATCATGCGCAACACACGTTATCATGTCTTTATTGGTCTGCATCGCTTCACGTTCTGCCTCCACAAGACGTTTTATGTCATCAGACATCTTATTTACCTGTACAACAATCTCACCTATTTCATCATTCCTGTGAACTTCAAGCTTTTCATTCATATCCCCTGAAGCAATCTGTGATATGCCGCCTGATATATATTCTATATCTTTTATTATGTTTCTTGTAAGTATTAGAAAATACATAATAAAGAATATTACGGCAAATAAAACGATTACCAGCATTATACCTATTATTGTATCATGGTTCCATCTTTTAATAGCATGATAGTCAGGCAGTCTCATATGTTTTTTTTCTTCTCTTCCCACCATATTATGAGCTGCCACTCTTCCATATCCTTTGTCTGATATACCCAGCGCTGAGCCGACCACACTTAATATGAATATAATTATTCCCTCTGTAAATACGGCAAGTATCATACTGATAACACTATAAATCACAAGCTCGGCTCTCAGATTTTTAAATATACTACGCTTCAATCTTGTATCCAACTCCCCATACAGTCTTTATGATCTGTGCTTTCCTAGGATCCGCTTCTATCTTTTCTCTGATTCTTCTTATATGTACCATAACTGTATTACTCATCTCAAAACTTTTCTCTTTCCAGACTCTTTCAAATATCTCATCTGTAGAAAAAACAGTATTTGGATGTGATGCCATAAGAAACAATATATCAAATTCTATAGGTGTAAGCTTAACATCTTTGCCATACGCCTTAACCTGATGCGAGCTTTTTTCCATCCAGAGATTTTCTATATCCACAATTCCGCTTTTCTTAGATTCTGCACCTCCAAAATTCTGAAATCTTCTAAGCTGCGATTTCACTCTGGCTATAAGCTCTCTTGTATTGAATGGTTTAGTTACATAATCATCTGCACCATTTACAAGACCTGATACCTTGTCACTTTCACTATCCTTTGCGCTTAACATTATGATAGGTATGGTGCTTTTTTCCCTGATCTTACCACATACTTCATTGCCATCCATAATAGGCATCATTACATCAAGTATAGCAAGATCTATCTCCTCTCTGTCAAAGATATCAAGTGCATCTTTCCCATTATACGCCTTATATACGGTATATCCTTCACCGCTAAGCTGAATTCCTACAAGATCTGCAATCTCATGATCATCATCGACAATTAATATGCTGCCGCTTTCCATAATACCCCTCTTTTCTATTTTACTTTTTATTCAAACTCATTACTTTCAAACATTTTTTCTATCTTTCCCCGTACATTGCAGAGTGCATCTGCTACCACGGGATCAAAATGTGTTCCACTTGATTCTTCAATTATATCAAATGTCGCATCAAGGGATAACGCATCTTTGTAATATCTCTTAAATGCCAGTGCATCAAAAACATCTGCCACAGCCATTATCCTTGCACAAAGAGGAATATCCTCCCCGCTTCTTCCTTCAGGATATCCGCTTCCATCCCATTTTTCATGATGATATGTTGCCATATTGGCAGCAATATCAATATAATTCTGGTCTTCTATATTTCCCAGAGTTTCCCTTATGATTTTTCCGCCCTCAACTGAATGGTTTTTCATTATCTTAAACTCTTCATCTGATAGATTACCGGTGCTTTTAAGTATATAATCCGGAACCGTAATTTTACCTATATCGTGCATCGGTGCCGCCTTACATATATTCTCAAAATACTCTTTCGTAAGAGTTTCCTCAAACATATGATTCTCCATTAAATTCTGCGCAATAAGCTTTACAAATATGGCAGTTCTTTTAACATGCTCTCCTGTGCTCCCATCCCTGCTTTCTATAAGATTCGCCATACTTACTATAACTTCCCTCTGTATCTTCATAATCTTTATATTCTTTTTCAGAATCTCTTCAGCCTGTTCTTTTACTGCACCCTCAAGATCTTTTTTATAACTTTCAAGCTCGAGTGTACGCTGAACTCTGCTTAGCATAATGGCAGGTGAAAAAGGCTTCACTATAAAGTCAATGGCTCCCATCTCGAAACACTGCACCTCTGTAGCATTATCTATGTCAGCGGTTAGGCAAATTACAGGAATCTTCTTCCACTCTTCTTTTTCATTAAGTTTTTCCATTACATCAAATCCCGTCATCTCCGGCATCATTAAATCCAACAGCATGAGATCAGGAATATTTCTTTCCAGATAAGTAAGTGCCATTTTTCCTGAATTAACTGTAACTATTCTGTACTTCTTTGATAAAAGGTTCTTAGCCATCATCAGATTCATTTTATCATCATCTACAACAAGTATTGTTTTCATTCTTTATCCCCTTAATCTAATCAATGTTCTCTCGAAGTATCTCTTGTACCAGCTTTTGTCAAGCACAAAAAACTCTGAGTAAACATATAATGGCACATTGTGTAACACAATGTGCCATTATATTGCAACTACACTACCATAGTATACCACAAACATGCAATTATTGGTATTTTTTTCTGATATAGTGTAAACTGCAACTGATTAACAGCTTTCTTCCTTCATAGAAAGCTGAAGTTTTTTCTTGTAGTTTGTATCAAGCTTAGGAGTTGAACGATCTTTAAGGTTCTCATATACTTTTGGAACCATTATACTCTGATAAGCTGGACGAATTATCTTATCTACATTGATTAACTCTTCCATGCGGTGAGCACTCCATCCTACTATACGAGCCATAGCAAATATAGGTGTGAAAAGTTCCATTGGTATTCCGAGCATATTGTATACGAAACCACTGTAGAAATCGACATTGGCACTTACGCCCTTATATATAGCACATTCTTCGCCAATTACTTCAGGTGCAATTTTCTCAACCATTGAGTAAAGTTCAAATTCCTTCTTCTGATGCTTTTCATTGGCAAGTAATTCAACGAACTGCTTAAATGTAACAGCTCTAGGATCTGATATAGAATAAACGGCATGACCCATTCCATATATAAGACCTCGTTTGTCAAATGCTTCCCTGCGTACAAGTTTTCTAAGATATGCTCTTACCTCATCCTCGTCTGTTATATCTTTTACATTCTTCTTAAGGTCATTCATCATCTCAACAACCTTTATATTAGCTCCACCATGCTTTGGTCCCTTGAGTGAAGATAATGCGGCTGCTATTACTGAATATGTGTCAGAACCGGCAGATGTAACTACTCTTGTAGTAAATGTAGAATTATTACCACCGCCATGTTCCATATGAAGTACGAGTGCAAGATCAAGAACTCTTGCTTCTACATCTGTATACTTCTTGTCAGGTCTTAACATGCGAAGTATATTTTCCGCTGCTGACAGATTGTCATCAGGTCTGTGAATATAGAAACTTTCATCACATTCATAATGATTGTATGCATGATATCCGTATACGGCAAGCATTGGGAAAACGCTTATAAGCATAATGCTCTGTTTTAATACATTTTCCAGGGAATTATCTGTAACTTTGTCATCATATGATGATAAAGTAAGCACACTTTTTGTAAGTGAATTCATTATATCTTTACTTGGAGCTTTCATTATTACGTCTCTTACAAAGTTCGTTGGAAGACGTCTGTTCTTTGCGAGTATATTCTTGAATTCAGCAAGCTGATCTTTTGTTGGAAGTTCTCCAAAGAGAAGAAGATATGCTGTCTCCTCAAAACCAAATCTTTTGTCATTGGCAAAACCTTTTGTAAGATCGTAAATATTGTATCCTCTGTAGAAGAGCTGACCGTCACATGGCTTCACATTACCATTTTCATCAACATCAGTCGCTTTTATAAGGGATATATTGGTTATACCTGATACAACACCTTTACCATTTTTATCTCTGAGTCCTCTTTTTACTCCGTATTCATCAAAAAGTTTTGCATCTATAGAATTATTTTCGATACAAACTTCCTTGTACTTACTGGCGAAATTATCCATCACCTTTTCAAATCCATCATTCATCTTTTCGTCCTGCATAATATAACCACCTTTCTATTATTAATTATACTTTTCCATGTGTAAGCATTTTAGTCATATTGGAGTTTATCTTTTCTGCAACATTCCTTACTACATCAATTTCTTCCTTGCTTACTCCATTAAATACAAGTCTAAACATCTCATTGCGAAGCTCTTTTACATCTTCTATGACAGAATCCGCTTTTTTCTGCAACTCCAGATGAATATATCTTCTGTCATTATAATCATGCTTCCTCGCCAAAAACTCCTTATCTATAAGAGTTTCAATCGCTTTAGAGACATAGGACTTTGTCAGACAATGCGTTTCTACAATATCCTTTGCAGTATCACATTCCTCATGTTCGTATAAAAACATTAAAATACGGATATCTAATATACTTATACCGTACTTATGTACCATAGGTCTGTATAACAGCTCCTGGAATTTCTTATACTGCTGCCCACTTAAAAGCAGTTCCAAATGATCGTCCATTGAATCACCTCACAAAATAGGTTCACTTTTGAACAGTTCTTTAATGAACTTATTATACCTCATAATTAATTATATGTCAATCTGCTACAATTTATTATTTTATCGCACAGTAACAGTTCAGCCATATAAATAATAGATAGTATTCGAGCTTGCTCGGTATACTATCTATTATTTATATGGTAGAATAGCCTTTCATTCACGTAATGAATAAAACAAGAGCTGCAACGCAGCGACTGACAGCAATTCATAACTAAAGTATTTTTTTAATATAACAACTGCTGTCAGGTTTTATGAATGTAGTGAATGGAAGGCTGAACTGTTACAATTTTTTTATAATTGGAAGTATTTTAGTTTTTGTGATATATTATTACAGAAACATTATAACTTTGAAATTGAAAGAAAGAGAGGCTACTCGTATGATTTCTACTGATAAATTAAATACTATTGTTAATGATATTACAAACAATTATAAAGATAACGATCTTTTTTACATAAAAGAAGGACATTGTATGCCTAACCGCGATACTATAATTCATATTATACTTGGTCTTAGACAGATAATGTTTCCGGGATATTTTGATAGTGAAAATCTCAGCCACACCAATCCGACTTATTTCGTTGGACACAATATAACAAAACTATATGAAGCTCTCTCATGTCAGGTAAAAGCAGCTCTTATCCAGCAGGAAAAAGATAATGCTGATGATTACGAAATTTCAAAGAAAGTATCCGATATATGCTGCCGCTTTTTTTCTTCACTTGCCAATATACAGAACATGCTTACAAAAGATGTTCAGGCTGCATTTGACGGAGATCCTGCTGCAAAGACAAAAGAGGAGATAATTTTCTGCTATCCCGGCCTTTTTGCCATATTTGTATACAGACTGGCACATGAACTTTATAAGATGGATGTACCTTTTATCCCACGTATAATGACAGAATATGCCCACAGTCATACAGGTATTGACATTAACCCCGGTGCAACTATAGGCGAATACTTCTTTATCGACCACGGAACAGGTGTAGTTATCGGTGAAACGACAGAGATTGGCAACAATGTAAAGATATACCAGGGTGTTACTCTTGGTGCATTGTCTACAAGAAGCGGACAGTTACTTCGTGATGTTAAGAGACATCCTACCATTGAAGATAATGTAACTATCTACTCAAGCGCATCAATCCTCGGCGGAGAGACCGTCATCGGTGAAGGCTCTGTTATCGGAGGTAATGCATTTATCACAGAGTCGGTACCTGCCGGAACGAGAGTAAGCGTTAAAACTCCAGAACTTGTTACCGTCAATAAAGTTAATGACCATAAAAATAAATAATATATTTTATGATATTATCAGACACAAATATTATAAATCATTACTGTTTACAGAGAAGAATTTCTATAAAAAAACATGGTTCAGAAGCATTTCTTCTGAACCATGTTTTTTATTATACATATTCGTAAAATATACAATTCACTTTAGTATTTACTGTACTTATCATCATCAAGTGAAATTATACTTTCATTTGACGTAAAACTGTCTGTTGAAAATTCTGAGGCATCGGGTATTTTGTGGGCTGGTTTACTGTATCCTGATACTCCATAACTGTCTGTTGAAAGATTACCTGCAGAAACTGAAGAATATGTTTCAAAATCACCCGATGCATCTTTAAGCTTATATCTGCCTATGAGATTCTTGAGATTCTTAGCCTGATTTGAAAGCTCTTCACTGGCTGCGGCACACTGCTCACTTGTAGCTGAATTATCCTGAACTACAGTTGACACCTGTGATATAGCCTGTGATATCTGATCAAGAGCTGCTGCCTGCTCATTTGATGCAAGTGATATTCCACCTACTATGTCTACTATACTGTCTACATTGGATGCTATATCAACAAGCTTTTCTGATGTCTTTCCTGCTATCTCTGAACCATTGCGAGTCTTCTCTATTGAGTCACTGATAAGATCTGCTGTCTCACTTGCTGCTGCCGCACTCTTAGCTGCAAGATTCCTAACTTCTTCTGCAACAACTGCAAATCCCTTACCATGTTCGCCGGCACGAGCTGCCTCAACTGCTGCATTAAGAGCGAGTATATTGGTCTGAAATGCAATATCATCAATTGTCTTTATAATCTTAGAGATATTTTCTGATGATTCTGAAATATCCTGCATTGCACTAACCATTAACTTCATTTCCTGAGTACCGGCTTCTGCCTCTGATTTTGCAAGCTTGACAAGTTTCTCTGCCTCTGTTGCATCATTGGCATTTGCTTTTGTACGTTCTGTTATATCTGTAATAGATGCTGTAATTTCTTCGATAGAACTTGCCTGCTCTGTTGAGCCCTGTGCAAGAGACTGGCTTGCTACAGCTACCTGATCAGCACCTGCACCTACCTGATTCGCAGATTCCCTTATGTTGGTTAAATTTTCATTGTTAGAATCAACCATAAGCTTAAATGAATTTCCAAG
>JALERT010000120.1 GCA_022764445.1 Lachnospiraceae bacterium
ATTATGCTTAGATAAATTTTACCCGGAAAAGGATTTGATGATAACAGATATTGATCAGCAAAGTGATAAAATTATAATTCAGATGAAATCAACTTCAAGCAGCTGTAAATGTCCAAAGTGTAATCGTATAACACAAAAATATCATGGAACATATACTCGTAAAGTACAGGATTTACCTATTTTAGGAAAAAATGTTCAACTTGAAATTTGTTCACATGAGTATGCATGTTTGAATGACGAATGTGAGGTTGTTTCTATTGCTGAGACTTTTGATGGATTCCTTAATAATTATAGTCGTATGACAGAAAGATGTGCTGATTTTATCTGTACATTGGCTCTTGAAACCAGTTGTGAAGGCTGTGCCCGTGTCTGCCACACATTAGGGATAAAAATTAGTGGTGATACCGTAATACGATTACTTTTAAAAAGATATGAATCTCTTCCCCAACCGGAAGTTAGTGATGTAATAGGTGTGGATGATTTTGCATATAAAAAGCGCCATACATATGGGACTATCATAGTAAATGAAAAAACGCACGAGCCTATAACATTGTTGAATGGAAGAAATGGGGATACATTGCGGGAATGGCTTAAGAATAATAAAAATGTTAAAGTGGTTACAAGAGATAGGGCAAGTGCATATGCGAAAGTAATATCAGAAGAATTACCCGATGCAATGCAGGTGGCAGACCGATTTCATTTACATCAGAACCTACTGGAAACAATAAAAAAAGCTCTGAATCAAGAAATCCCTGCAACAATAAGTATCCCACACAATGATACATCTATCGATGCAGAAGAACATTGTAAAAAAAATCGCATCTGATGTGGATAATTATGCTGCTTTTTCAGAAAAACGTTATCAAATGATCTGCCAAATACAAAATTTTTTAAAAGAAGGCTGTAGTTACCGTGAAATTGCCAAACGTATGGGAATAGGTCGCAACACAATTGCAAAATATCGTAAAGGTGATCCAAAAGAATTAAGTATGTATGGAATTCATCAAAGCAAACTGGCTCCATTTCATGATTTTATTATAGATTGTCTTAAAGAAGGATGGAGTAAAAGCAAAACTGTAAAGGCAATATACGAAAAAGGATATTCTGGATCCAAAAGCAATGCTTTTGATTATTTGTGCAAAATAGAGCAAAAAGAAAATAAATGTTTTGAGCCACAGCCATATGTCAGAACAATGACGGAGTGTTTAAAATACAAAACCGGCAGTAAGGGAAAAGATAAAGATTATATTACACGAGAAGGTGTGTTTAGGTACATGTGGATGAATACTGAGCTTTCAGATAATCATAAGGAATATATTTATGAAAAGTATCCAAATATTTGGGAACTTCAATGCTGCATAAGAGAGTTTAGAAATATTTTTAAAAATCATAATGTGCCAATGCTCTATTTATTTGTTGAAAAATATAGTAAAAATCTTCTTAAACCCTTAAGAAGTTTTGCTGAGGGATTAAAAAGAGATATAGATGCAGTTGAAAATGCTGTAGCATATGATTACAGTAATGGATTTGTGGAAGGAACTAATAGCAGATTAAAAATGATAAAACGTACAATGTATGGAAGATGTGGCAGGCAGTTGCTTGAAGCAAAGTTGAGGTACATGGGATATAACAATAATAACGGATAATTGCGGAAGAGCCGTGCGGTAACACCGCAAGTCCGGCAGACAGGAAACCGTCTGTCCGGGCTAGCGGGAACCGCTTATGCGAGTTTACTCACGTAATGTTTTGTCCAAGCCATAAACCTCTCGCATCGAGATATCATGTTCGGCATCAATGCTTGTAATGTTGATACGATAACTGTCATGAGCAATGCGGTCAATGATTGCATCTGCCAGAGGACTATCATCACCACCCAGTTGGTCGTACCATTCCTCGAACTCATACTGGGAGCAAAAAATCGTTGAAGATTTCTTGCGTCTCCGATGGAGTAGTTCGAAGATATCTCTTTGTTCAGATTCCGTTGGTTTCAATAGAAGCCATTCGTCCAAAATCAGGACAACGGGATTGGCATACTTAGCCATCACCTTTTTGTAGTTGCCATCTGTCCGTGCCACCTCCAGATCAATAAGCAGATCAGGCAGACGGATATATTTGGTATTGTAATACTGCTTACAGGCTTCCATGCCAAAGGCACAGGCCATGTAAGTTTTACCGCAGCCTGTAGCACCGGTAATAAAAAGATTCCGATGTTCAGATATATATTCGCAGGTAGCAAGTCTGCGAATCAGTTCCTTGTTTAGCTTGC
>JALERT010000151.1 GCA_022764445.1 Lachnospiraceae bacterium
CCCGGGCTCTGGTGCATCAAGGTATTGTCCTGCTTGTGCCAAGAAGATACGGAGGGAGAAATCAAACGAGAGCAAACGCAGGAGCAGAGAACAGAAAAGGATAGCATGTATGAACTGTCCGCAAAAAATGACCGACTGATGCAGATCATAGTGTTGAGTTTAATGTTACACCTCAAATCGAATTACCTGCTGTTGCAGAAGATGATAAGAACGATAAGTTTGTGCAGGATGTTAATATTTCATCAGAGAAGTATCACACATATGCCAATGATTCAAAGGTAGTTAATTTAGAGGTTGATACTAGTGATTTAAAGTATGCATCATTGAATTTTGATAAAATTCTGCTTTCTCCATATACAGAAATGGATATTGAATTCTATTCTGCAATTGATGCAACAGGCTCAAAAATATCTACTGAAACAATTAAAGCTAACGATTTAGATGGTATGGATAAAAAGAATCGTACTGTTCAGATTCCATTAACATCTAAATCTGTAAAATCAGTAAAAATCATTTTGAGATCTGCCGGTCAGGTTCAGACTAATATGAATGATGGTTACACTCTTAAGGACATTACATATGTTTACGGTGAAATTACAGGAAGAGGAACTAAAGATGTTCCACTTTCATCTGCAAGCATTAAATGGGAAGCTGTAACTCCTAAATATAGCCAGCCAAAAGATTTAGCATATGATGTCGCTACTAAAACAGCTGGATTAGGAATTAAAGCGGAGTATAGTGATGATACATTCTCATATGAAGTTCCGGCATTCCCATATACAGGTAACGCAGTAATAACAGAAAAAGATAAGAATGGAAAAGTAGTTGCTTATTACTTAGTGCCAACTGAAAACCAGACAGCTGGAAACAAGAACACTAATGATATCAAGAAGAGTAATAATGAATACGTAAAGGCATATAAAGCAACTGCTGAGGAAGTTTCTAATTACATCACAACAGGTGTAACACAGAACGAAAGTGGAACTTCAGTTAAAGTAGACTCTGAAAAGAATGGTATTACAACTTTAATGGGTGTATTATCTATCGATGGAATAGGATCTGATTTATTAGATGCTACTAATAGGGAGATATACACTTCTGTACAGTGGAATCCAATTCCAAATAAGGCTGAAGAGGCTAAGTCAGATGCATTCTTGGCAATCGCAGGTCAGAAGATAACAGTTACAGGTCAGTTAGTTGATAAGAATGGAAATGCTGTATCTACAAGTGGAAAGACAATTGTATTCAAAAAGGCGGGCAGCGAAATTAAGTCAGGTGACAAAGTAACTGTTGTTAAGCCGGCAGCAGCAACAGATACAAATGGTAGATCTACTATTGTGCTTAGTGCTGCACAGGCTACTGAATTTACTAATGTAACAGCAATTTGTACAGATAACCAGTATGACGTAAAATTAAGCATTAAGGATATTGTATCAACTAATGCAGATTTATATTGGGTAAATGCTGACTTACAGTTCTTATCTTATGTAGATGAAAAAGAAAGAAGAACTGAGAGTCCTGAGGGTCCTAAGAATACAACAAGTAATAATACTATAGAAGTAAACGTAAAAGATCCTACAGTTGGAACTCCTTGGGAATACGGAGTAAGAACAGTTGCAGGAAAGATACTTGAAAGTGATAATCAGAATGATAGGGGTAAGTTAGCAGGTTACACTATCGACATCGATGGTCTTAAGATATTCACAGAATATTCTGATGATAATAAGGGTAAATATACTGCAGTTGAAGGCGAAAACGGTAAAGTAGCTGCTAGCTCAGAAATTGCCAATAATGATAGAATATCAGCTAAGATTAATGGTGACTCTGTAACTGATAAAGTAACATTCATAGCATCTAAGGATGGAAAATCTCTTCCTCCATTTATTTGTGTTGGTGAAGGAACTCCAAATATGAATGCTAAGATAAACATGAATGTAAAATGGCAGCCTAAGGGTGTAGCTATATCTATGATAGCTCCTCAGGGAACTACAATGAAAAACGATAAAGTTAAGTTATATGTTCGTTTGACAGACAGCACAGAAAAGAATCCATTATCAGGCCAGGAGGTAGAATTTGCTTCAGGAAATAATAAAGATAAACTGGCTTCAACTGAAAGTGGTTTGGATAGTGCTACAGAAGGTGAATCTGTTAAAGTAACGACTAATAAGCAGGGTGTAGCTGAAGTTTGGGTGAAGGCAAGAAGTATTCATGCAGATAACCAGTCTTCTATCATCACTGCAAAAGTAGATAAAATGGAACAGACAGCGTCAACTACAATCAACTGGTTAAAGGATGATAAAACAGAAGAATTTGGTGTTGTAAAAGCTGCCAAGACAGATGATAAGCAGGTTACTGTGACATTCAATCACGAAATAAATGGTGATACTGTAAAAGCAGGCAACTTCAAGCTTACAGGTGAAAATGCATCAGGTAAAAAGGTTCAATATGATGTAACTTCTGTAAAAGCCAGCGGCAATTCAGCTGTATTGACATTAAGTGAAACATTACCTGCCGGTAAATATACAGTAGCAATCAACAACGATTACGCAGTTGACGGTATCGTTTATACACCAGCCGATGTCGTAGGTCAGCTTGTTACAGCACAGACTAGCGTAGACTTCTACTCTACAAAGAATGCAACATTTAACTTAGATTTAAACGCAGCAGGAACAGGCTTCGAAATCAAGAATGTAAGCACTCCTACAGATGTTCTTGCATCTGATGATAGTCAGCCTGTTGAAAATAATGATAAAACTGATAACTTTATTATCACTGTGGATGGTAAAATTGTAGATCAGGCAACTCCATTTGTAACATATGAAACTGCAACTACAGGAAATAAGTTTACTTTCACTCTTAATAATATCAGTGCTACATTGAAGGTTGGAACAACTGTTAAAGTATACTACATGGGAAATGTAGAAGGATATACAATATCTAATGATGATATTATGGGTCTTGCAATTAATGCTATGGTTGCAGCAAATAGTGATACAAGTAGTGTCAATCCAGGCAGTGGATTAAATGATCTTACAGGTAACTCACTTAGCGATAACGAGGGCTATAGTTGTACTGTAAAGGTTGTTGCTGATGATGGTGAGAAGAGTCTTTATACAACTACTGATGAAAAAAATAATTCAGATACTAACCTTAATAAAATAATTGATCAAAGTGTTACAAATAGACTTGAAGGTGTTGCGTTAACTGAGTTGACTACAGCTTCAACGGCAGCTAAAGATGAATTTGTTAAGTTGGAAGTAACATTCTATGACAAAGATAAAAATGTTATAGGTACAAAGTACTTGAAGTTAACAAAAGGTGATACAAGTTATACTCTTAGCAAATAATATTTATAAAGCTGATTTGTGATTATTATAATTTCAAATAGTACGAAGAGAGAAGTGTTATGCGAAAGTGTAGCACTTCTCATTTTATATATTATGATAGCAGGAAAGGAAGATATCGCTTTTGCGATGCGCCGCATGTGGAAAGTTTCGCTTGCGAACTCTTTCTTAAATAGTTATACATTTTAGAAATAGAGAGGAAAAGAATATGAGAGCAAAAAAATTATGTATACTGCTTTGTAGTGTCCTGATTTTAGGACTTTTACAGGGGTGTGCAGGCAAAGATAATAATAAAAAAACAAATGATTCCATAGCTAAGACAGAAGCAACAGCAACACCGACTAATTCACCGCTTCCTACAGCCGAAGTTTCTGTCGATGAAGGGGCTGATGGGAAAAGTAAATTAAGCAATACCACAGCAGGATACAACGTCTCCTATGACAGTAAATTACTTAAGGTCAATAATAAAGACAGCAGCATTTCATTTGTACCTTCTGATAAAAAGGCAAAAGATGAGCTTAATCTTTTCCTTAATATTACAGAGGTAAATGCTGATTCTGCTCAGGAGCTTGGGGATCAGCTGATGAAAAGCTATAAAGATTCTATAAAGAAGAAAGAGACTACAATAGGCACAGGTAAGACAAGCGCCGAATGCTATACTATCACAGATAGCAAGAAAGTCGTGCATGAAGTTTATGTCATTTCTTCCGGTGAAAAGGGATATTATATAGAATTAAAATGCCCTTCAAAGTATAAAAAGAAGTACATGGCATCATTTAATGATATCCTTAATAGTATAGAATTTTAAAAGTTTTATTATAGTGGCAATTAGGGGGTAAAAAAGATATCAGTTGAGTTCCAGAGTTTTCTGATACCTTAGTCTGATATTATAATTTCTGTAATATAAAAAAGCCACAATCTATGTAGTATGGTTTGTATCTTCTCCAGAAGTTAGAAAAAAATCTAACAGCCAGTGATACGGTTTAATAACATAGGTTGTGGCTGTTTTTTAGTTAAAATGACTTGACCTGTTTCCAGTACAGTATTTAGGTGGTTCATACTAGTACAACGGTTTTTAATTAACTAGACTTTATTGCTTGCCTATTTTCATGATAGCACTGCTCAAAAATCCTCAGCGTAGCCCACTACGCCTACGTTTTTTGAGTAGCACTCTCATAAAAATATTCAGCGCAAAAAGTCCAGTTATTAAGAAACCGTTGTACTAGTTCCAATACTTCTGTACCATTTCTCTTGCTTTTTGTTCAGAGTAACCATAATCTTTCATAGCAGTTTCAATCACATCTAAAATTGAACCATTCATCTTTTTACATATACCAACAAGACTTAAAATTGCCTTTTCATTTGCTTGTTCTGTTGCCTGTTCTGTTGCTTTCTCTTTTTCAATTCTTGCTTTTTCACGTTCTTCACGCCGAATAGCAGCATCATGATTCTTCATGATCTGTTCCTCATCAAATAATGTCATCATCATTGTAACCACCTCTCCTTCTCGACTCTCTAAATATTCTTTCAACACATTTTTCTCTTTACATATACGGATTGTTTCCTCGATTGCTTTACGTGTCCTGCCATACAGCTTTCGCTGCTCATCATATACTTTTGTAAATATTACATACTGACCAATGATATCGTCTTCATTATCTCCATAAATCATCTTCACCTTTACATCAAGTGATATATCTTCCATATCCGGAAAGAATTCTTCTGATAATATCATTTCCTTAGGTCTTTCTTTATGCTCTCCTGTGTAGATTACATATAATTCTGGTTTTGGAATGCTGATTTTCTTTGAAGAATATACATCAAGATTTCTTTCATTGATGTAATTCTGATACGTTGTTGCCACATACAGAAGGGATCGTATAAGTATATTCGGCGACCATGTGCTCTGTGCCTCGACTAGGATAATCAGTCTGTCTCCCACACGAAACCCTAAATCATTATAAAGGTCGTTGACTAATACATTCTCTATTGTAATATCGGTCAGATCGTCTTCAGTTATACCAGCATCTTCAGGATGAAGTGATAAATACAACTCCAGAAGGTATTTTTTATTGCTGAATAAATCCGTAAAAACACAATCCTTTATGTTCCTTTTGACAATAACTTTATTATCGTCTGATACCGTTGGATGTTCCTCGTTTCTGTTTTTACCTTTCTTACTAACATCTTCTTGGTTTATACCAGTCTGATTTACATCTCTTTTGTTAGCATCTGAATTGTTTATCCCTAACTGATTTATGTCTTTTTTGCTGATATCCACTTGGCTTACTTCATCGCCTTTTTCTTTCTGTATTTCTTTGCTCAAAAAATTATCGCCTCCATGATTTTAATTATTTTTTCTGTTATATGTTTATTCGTTATTTTATTTGTTGTCTTTATTATACAAGAGGAAAAATGGTGTGACAAGAAGGAGATTTTTGCAAATAATGTTGCAGCAAACATCTTGTTGCTGTATATATGCAAGCTCGACACCTGCTGTCAGGCTATGCGCCAATAATTAAATTGTGATAGATTACAGCCACTTTTAAATGTATCTTCATAGTCTGGACAGGTCATAAAGAATATCCAATCTTTGACCGGATATTTCTTATGACCTATTTTGACACTGGTGCATGAACTGCCAATAACTGACATGTTTTATAAATAAATGAAATGTCATGCGTAAAATAAATCAAAACTCTATATGTAATATAACAAAAAACGTTTTATTTTACCCCCCCTCAAAAAATCAACAGAATAGCACCTGAGTAGCCCTCCAGTAACAATGTTACTCTCCCACATCTTCCGTATCATACGCCACGAAAAGCATTTCTTATGTTAATTTAATGGTGATTTAATGTTAAAATTTTGCCCAAAATCAGGGTATTTTTCTTATTGCAAAAAAATTGCAAATTTGAGTAACACCCCGCGAGCCCAGTGTTTATAAGGGCTTGCGGAGGTCGAAAAAAGTCGGAAAAATTTGTCTCGACAAAGGGTACCATTAGTGTAACTACTAACATTTCAGGTGCTAGCATCAAAATTACAAGCGGCGCATCAACCAGTGCATCGGTCGTTGCAGAAGGCGTAGCAACAGGAACTTCATTCACAACAGCAAACAAACTTGCTCCTGGTGAATACACAGTAGAAGTATCTAAGAAGGGTTATGATACACAGACTATAAAAGTTTCTGTAGATGGTGATAAGACTATTGATGTAACATTAGTTGAGTCAATCAAGACTGGTGCCAGTGCAGAAGTTACAAATGCTATACCTGGTTATCCAAATACTGTATTAGTAAATGGCAATGCTATAGTTACTGTAAATATGAGAGATAAGGAAGGAAATCTTTTAGCAAACAAACTCACTGTTCTTACATTAGGTAAAACAACACAAAGTGGTAGCGAAGATCCTGAGTTAGAAGTGAAAGGTCTTGAAGTTGCAACAACAGATGCGAATGGTAATGCAACTTTTGTTGTTGGTTCTAAAATTTCCTCTAAATTGAAAGCAAATGATACTAAGTATGTGTCTTCTGTTAGGTATACAGCTAATGTATTAGGTGATGAGGCAAGTGCAACAGGAAGCATTTCATTTGCAGCAATTGATGTTGACAAACCAACAGTAGCAACAGCTACTAGCAATTTAAAAGCTGGTACAAGTGCATCTAAATCCGGTTATACAGGTGGTAGCATGGATATAGCTACAACTACAAATCTTAATGATGAGCCGGCACAATACATCTTAACACAGCAGGTAAGCTCAAAAGATATAGACAACAGTGTTCAGTTTAAAGTTGAACCAAGTATTGTTTTACCGGAAGTTAATGATGATGTGAAAGCAAAAGATTACTATCAGGATTTGAGTAAATATGTATCTGAAAAATATCATACATATGCAAACGATTCACAATATTTTAATTTAGATGTTGATACAAGTTTATTGAGTTATGCATCACTTAATTTCAATAAATTACAGCTTTCACCATATACAGAAATGGATATTGAGTATTATACAACATATGATGCAAGTGGAAATCCAGCAGATACGGACCAGATAAAAGCTGATGATTTAGAGGGAATGGAGAAAAATAATTTTGCTGTACAGATTCCATTAAAAGATGAGCCTATAAAATCAATTAAGGTTATCCTTAAATCTGCCGGTCAGGTTCAGGATAATAAGAATGATGGTTATTCATTAAAAGATATAACAGGTGTCTATAAGGATGTTGCAGGAAGTAAATCTACGAGGGAAGTTCTTAAATCTGCAAAGATTACATGGAACGCTGTAGATCCTACTTATAGCGAAACAAAATCTTTGGAATATACAAGAGCAACAAAAGCAGATGGCTTAGGAATTAAGCCTGAACATGATACTGACACATTTACCTACGCTGTACCTGTATTCCCAAATACAGGAAATGCTGTAATCACTGAAAAAGATATAAACGGAAAGCTTGTGGCATATTATTTAGTTCCAACAGAGAACCAGAAAGAAAAAACTGGTAAAGAGAACACAAATGATATTAAACAGGATTCTAAAACTAAGAAAGATTGCAAAGCATACAAAGCGACAGAAGAGGAAGTTTCTAATTACATTAAAACAGGTGTAACGCAGAATGAGAATGGAACACTTGTAAAAGCTGACTCTGATAAGAGTGGTATAACAACTCTTAAGGGTGAGTTAAAGATTGAAGGAATGGATGATTTAAATTTATTAGATGCTTCTAACAGCAATTTCTATACTTCTGTACAGTGGAATCCAATTCCAAATGCACAGTCTACAGCAGACGCATTCTTAGCTATCGCAGGTCAGAAAGTAACAATTACAGGTCAGTTAGTAGATAAGAATGGCAATGCCGTATCATTAAGTGGTAAGAATATTACATTTAATAAAGATGGTAATGAAATTACATCTGACAATAATGTAACAGTTGTTAAAAAGGCAGCACCAACAGATACAAATGGTAAATCAACTATAGTATTAAGTGCAGCACAGGCAGTAGAATTCCTTAATGTCACAGCATCATGTGCAGATTCTAATTATAATGTTAAGTTGAGCATTGGCAATACTACTGTAAATAATGCTGATTTGTATTGGGTAAACGCTGACTTACAGTTCTTATCTTCTGTTGGTGAAGGAACATTCAGAAAAGCTGACAATAAAGATATAATAAACACTACAAGCAATGATACAATTGATGTGGATGTTAAGGATCCTACAGTTGGAACTCCTTGGGAATACGGAGTGAAGGCAGTTGCAGGAAAAATAGCTGAAAATGACGAAAATGGAAATCATGGTCAGTTAGCCGGCTACACTATCGACATCGATGGTCTTAAGATATTCACAGAATATTCTGATGAAAATAAGGGTAAATATACGGCAGTTGAAGGCGAAAAAGGTAAAGTAGTAGGTAGCTCAGAAATTGCTAATAAAGATAGGATTTCAGCTAAGATTAATGGTGACTCTGTAACTGATAAAGTGACATTCATAGCAACTGATAAGTATGGAAAATCACTTCCTCCATTTACTTGTGTTGGTGAAGGAACTCCAAACATGAATGCTAAGATAAACATGAATGTAAAATGGCAGCCAAAGGGTGTAACTATATCTATGATAGCTCCTCAGGGAACTACAATGAAAGGTGATACAGTTAAGTTGTATGTTCGTTTAACAGACAGCACTGGAAAGAGTCCATTATCAGAACAGGAGGTAGAAATTGCTTCAGGAAATGCTGGTGATAAACTGGCTTCAACTAAGGATGAGGTATTAGGTGCGACAGCAGGTAAATCTGTTAAAGTAACGACTAATAAGTATGGTGTAGCTGAAGTTTGGGTAAAGGCAAGAGATATTGATGAGGATTACCAGTCTTCTATCATCACTGCAAAAGTAGACGAAATGGAACAGACAGCGTCAACTACAATTAACTGGTTAAATGATGATAAGACACCTGCATTTGGTGTTGTAAAAGCTGCCAAGACAGATGAAAAGCAGGTTACTGTGATATTCAATCACGACATAAATGGTGATACTGTAAAAGCAGGTAACTTCAAGCTTACAGGTGAAAATGCATCAGGTAAAGAGGTTCAGTATGATGTAACTTCTGTAAAAGCCAGCGGAAACTCAGCTGTATTGACATTAAGCGAAACATTACCTGCCGGTAAATATACAGTAGCAATCAATAATAACTATTCTGTTGATGGAATTGTTTACACACCAGCTGATGTTGTAGGTCAGACAATTGACTCTACTGATGGAAAACTAAACAAAGTTGACTTCTACTCTGCAAAGACCGCAACCTTTGACCTGGAATTAAATGATGATAAAGATGGATTTGTTATTAAGAATATGAATTCTCCAGTGGATATTATGGATGACACTGCTAGTCCAGCTAAGGTTGATAATAATACTGATAAAACTAAAGACTTTGTAATTACTGTAAATGGTGAGATTGTAGATCAGTCAACTGCCTTTGTAAAATATACAGGATCAGATGATGATGTTTCTAAAGCTACATTTACATTTAAGCTTAGCGACATTGCTTCACCTGCAAGCTCATATGATGGTAAATTCAAAGCCGGAACAGTTGTTAAGGTATACTACATGGGAACTGTAGAAAGCTACACAATTTCTAATAATGATGTTGCTGGCGCTGTAATTGATGCTATGGTAGCTGAATCTGGAAATAATTCTATAACAGCAGGAGCTGCACCAGCATATACTGATACTATATTGTTAGCTAATGGTTTTGGCTATACAGTAAAAGTTGTTGCAGATGATGGTGATGACAGTCTTTATACAACTGATAACGAGAAAAATAAATCATATACTAACCTTGATACAATTATTGCTGATACGGTTGGTAAAAGACTTACTGGTGTAGTTTTGACTGGTTTGACTACGGTAAATCCTGCACCAACTACTAGCGGAAAGTATGTTAAGTTGGCAGTAACATTCTATGACAATGCTAACATATTAAAAGGAAAAGTTATAGATACAAAATACCTGAAGTTAATAAGTAATGGATCAGGTTATGCTCTTAGCAAATAATATTTAAAAAGCTGATTTGTGATTATTATAATTCCAAACAGTACAAAGAGAGAAGTGTTATGCGAAAGTGTAACACTTCTCATTTTATATATTATGCTGGCAGGAAAGAAAGATATCGCTTTTGCGATGCGCCGCAGGTGGAGCGTTTCGATTGCGAAATTCTTTATTAAAGAATTATACATTTTAGAATTAGAGAGGAAAAGAATATGAGAGCAAAAAAATTATGTATACTGCTTTGTAGTGTCCTTGTTTTAGGACTTTTACAGGGGTGTGCAGGCAAAGATAATAATAAAAAAACGAATGATTCCAAAGCTAAGACAGAAGCGACTGCAACACCTACCAATTCACCGCTTCCTACAGCTGAGGTTTCTGTCAATGAAGGAGCTGATGGGAAAAGTAAATTAAGTAATACTACAGCGGGCTACGAGGTATCTTATGACAGTAAATTACTCAAGGTCAATAATAAAGACAGCAGCATTTCATTTGTACCTTCTGATAAAAAGGCAAAAGATGAGCTTAATCTTTTCCTTAATATCACAGAAGTAAGTACTGATTCTGCTCAGGAGCTTGGGGATCAGCTTATGAAAAGCTATAAAGCTTCAATCAGTAAGGAAGATATTTTATTGGGAGCAGGTAAAACACCATCCCAACGTTATGCCATTACAGATAACAAAGATGTTATACATGAAATATACGTCATTGCATCTGAAGAAAAAGGATGGTATATCGAATTAAAATGCCCTTCAAAGTATAAGAAGAAGTATATGGCATCATTCAGGGATATTCTGGGCAGCATAGAATTTTGAGCGGTTTTTATACATTCCAGATAAAGTGAATACTTTAAAAATCAGAATATAATATATAATGCCATTAGGTAAAAGGTAATTAGGCAAGAGGAAATTAGTTATCCATGATAACACAAGAATCCCCAAGGCTGTACTTCCACTACAGTTTTGGGGGCTTTTCTTTCTTGAAAAAAATGCGGAAAGAGGCAAATATGATATTTAAACGCAAAATATACAGTAAAATGCTTGAGTGGAAGCATGAATCAAATGGAAGAACCGCTTGATAAATTAAGTGTTAATCTGGGATATTTGTATGAAAATATAGTGGCCCAGTGCCTGACAGTTTGTGGAAATAAATTGTCAACATCACTACAAACAGGAATTGATTGAGTTCTTTGTATTAGAAAAATCGATTCTTTACTTGACATATTTTTCAAACCACATAGGTACATTCTCTGTTATAGTATATAAATCACCATTCTTATATATGGCAAATCGACTAAATGCTTTAGTATTATCGTATAAAACAACTAAATCACAATTAAAATATATTTTTTCATCAAAACAGGTTCCCTTCAATAACCTTTTTTGTTTTTGCTGAAGTAAAAAGTTTCCAAGCATCTCAAAAAATTCTCTTTCTTCTTCGTCTTTTGCTTCCATTATAAGCTGTAATGTATCCTCTGGTTGCAATGTTTTCATATCTTTAAACATATCTGAATATTTACGTACATCACACATAATATTTCACCTCCACAAATATTAGTATATCAAATCAGTAACTTTTTGACACTTCAAAATAAGTTTTTTATAATGAGAAAATAAGGGATATGTTTTGACTTGAAAATTAAAAGGTATCCCTACAAACTACAATTTGTCACTAGTATATAAAAACTTCCCTGTACTTTGGCTGGTCGGGGAAGGCTTTTTGTTTTCTTCAACTTGGTCAACTGCTCTGTGGCGATTGCCTTTTCTATTATATTATAGTAAGGAACGAAGATATTACAACAAATTTTTCAAATTCCTTTCATACAAACAATTGATTACCTGCGGAGCAGATGTATAGGCATTACCTTGCCAATACACATTTACTGTATAAGAAAAGTGCTTCCATTACAAGTTATAATGTATCTTATGGACAATGCAGCATTTCTCATAACTATGTTGACTAAAATATATATCACAGTATATTCTAGCGATAGGTAATTGCGAAACTAACAACTGAAAAGAGATGTATAGCTCATGAAAACAGGATGTATTACAAAAATTTACAGTTTGATACAATAACTTCAAATTTAGGCGCACTTTAATAAGCCTAATCAAAAAATGGCGATTAACTTGGTAAGTCCTATGCAATTAGAGTTTTCAGACTTCGGATGTATTCGTGGTGATGGATTTTATCTGCCAGTACAACAGTTATTAGTTGGGCGATTCCGGCAATAAGCAAATCAGAATGCAATGTTTTGGCGTTTTGTGTTTTTCGATTTGCCAGGCAGAAACTGTCTTTAATGTGATTAATGGACTTCTCAACATTTACACGGATTTTGTATGTCGAATCCCATTCTTCATTACCACGTGTAGTACCAGGATAAGCACGCAAATTTTGTTCTGGGTAAACGTAAATCATTCGTCCGCAAGACGAGGTTGTACAGGGATTTTCACATTCACATTTGCGATAAGAGCGCTTACGTTCTTTGTCCCATACCCATTTCATTTTCGGGCAAACAAATTTCATTGTAGGTACGCCGCAACGAAGGTGTGATTTACTTCCCTCCCGTTTCATCGGAAGACTTGGATCGTTAGGACAACAGGGGATTCCGTTCTCGTTTGTCTTGTAATCAACATCAGGAATGGAAAGTTTATTTTTTAACGGAATATATGCTCTTTTGAAACAGGAATCCTCCAAAAGATATTTGTAAATGGAAATGGAATCAAAAGCAGCATCGCCAAGAAAAGTATTCGGTTTGATCAGAGGATGCTTTTTGAAAAAGTCATCCAGGGTTGGGATCAGTGCTTTTGCATCTGCCAATGATTTATCTTCATCAGGTGATTTCGCTTTCTTTTCAATGATGACTTCAGGGTGAGCATCTAAAAAGTCTTTGTTGTAAAAAGAAATATGGCGAATGATACCAAGACCATTTGTGACAATGCCAAACTTGTAAGCATAACAAAAATGACCATTGATATACATTTGCTGAATGGCAGGATTTGCAGTTGCGTGTGGTGGCATGGTTCCATATGCTGCTCTATAGGGATCGAAGTCATTATTAGCTTCCAAATTTTTTGCATAAGCTTTCAACTGTTTGATAATGCGGTTGGCGAATTTAGGATTGTTTTCCGTAACCCATGCTTCAATACCGGAAGTATCAAATAAAAGCATATCAGCCTTTTCAGTATCAATAGCCTGGCAGATAGGTTCGGTAATGTCTACGAGATTATGGAAAACACATTCAATATCGTGTTCAAAATCCTGTTTGAAACGAGTGATTTTGGAAGCATCAGGAACTTTTGTGAAACCACAGAAATCACGAAGTGGTTTGGAGTATTGTAAAAAGGTAAGTAATAACTGATCAGTAGGAATAGAAAATATTTTCTGCAGAATCACAGCCCACAAAAGGGCAGTTAAAGAGTATTTGCGGGAACGTCCCGTTGATGCATAAAAATGGTTATAGAATTCGAGAGGAATATAATCACTAAGGTTAATGTGTTCCTCAAGTAAAGAAAGAAACTGAGGTTTGTCTTCTTCAAAAATATTTTGGCAATCTTCAAAAATATCTGCCAAGTTTAGTTGTTTATGTGGTATCATATAAATGTCTCCTTTCGGGGCTTGGTTGTTAGTTTCTAGGCAATTCTATTATACCATAACCCGTGAGGAGATATTTTATTTTGTAACAAAAAATGTGCCGTATTTATGCGGCTTGTAGCGTTTCGCAAACACCTAATATTCTAGCGATAAGGAAAGGAGTTGGTATTTATGATGAAAGCTCCGTCATGTGTTTTTTGCATTAAATCTATAAATATGCTACACTAAAATCTATCGGTTTAATATTTTTTATTCGGTTACATAAAAAGAATAAAATATTAAATTTAATTGGGAGGTAAATATGGAAGAATTATTAAAAGTGGAAAATTTGAAAAAGGTTTTTAAGCTGTCTTCCAAGCAGCAGAAACTTGAACGAACAAAGGAAAAGACAAAAATTGCAGTAAATGAAATTTCTTTTGAGGCTTATAAAGGGGAGGTGTTTGGTCTTCTCGGCCCAAATGGGGCAGGTAAGACAACTACGCTGCGTATGCTTGCGACACTTATTAAGCCTGATTCAGGAGATGCATTTATTAATGGTACAAGTCTTGTGAAAAATCCTGAGGCGGTAAGAGAAAAAATAGGATTCCTGACAAGTGAGCTTAAGCTTGAGGAGTTTTTTACACCTAATTATCTATTCGACTTCTTTTCTGAGTTACATAAAGTACCAGATGATGTGAGAGATGAACGCAAGAAGATGCTTTTTGAACTTTTTGGGATAAGTAAGTTCGCCGAGGTTAAGGTAGCGGATCTTTCAACAGGAATGAAGCAGAAGATATCTCTTGCAATATCTATAGTTCATGATCCGGACATAATCATATTTGATGAACCTACGAATGGACTTGATGTACTTACAGCTAAAGTCGTTACTGACTTTATCGCCACACTTAAAGAACAGGGAAAGACAGTAATCGTGTCTACTCATATATTCAGTCTTATAGAGAAGGTATGCGACAGAGTGGGGATAATTATTGATGGCAGAATGATACAGTGTGACACACTTGACAATATAAAGGATGGTCTTAGTCTTGAAGACAGATTCTTTGAGATATATAAAGAAAATGTTAAAGAGGAGATTTAATGATACTGTTTTTGCAGGCTGACACCTGTTGTCAAGCTGTGTTTTAACGATTAAATATATTTCGGTTCAGTTATTTAATGCTGAACAAATGATGGAAAATCAGCCGCAAAAGCAGGTGCAAGAGAGATTCCGAGAGTACATATAATATATTAGGAGGCGAAATAATGAAAAATGCAATATTTACAATAATGAAGAAAGAGCTTAGGCGTTTCTTTGGTGATAAACGTATGGTTTTTTCTACAATAATAATGCCGGGACTTATGGTATTTATAATGTATACATTTATGGGTGATGCAATGTCGAAGCAGTTTTCTGTGGATGATAAATTCAGTCCTAAAGTTGAAGCTGTTAATATGCCGGCTGATGTGGCAGGTATGGCTAAAGAAATGGGGATGAAGGTGAAGGATATTCCTTCGGACAAATTAGATGGCAGTAAAAAGAAGGTGTCTGATAAGAAACTTGATTTATGTATAAAGTTTGATGATGATTTTGCAGCAAATGTAGCATCATATGATTGTACAAAAGGTGGGACAGCACCTCAGGTATCTGTTTATTATAACTCATCATCGACAGAATCAGAGACATCATTTAACAAGATGACAAATCTTCTTGATATGTACGAGTCACAGATGGCTAATAAATTTGATGTTAATTCTGATGTTAATGGTACATATGATGTAGCTACAAAAGAAGATACGACAGGTATGGTTATGTCAATGATGATGCCAATGCTTTTACTCGTTTTTCTTTTTAGTGCATGTATGTCTGTAGGAACAGAATCAATAGCAGGTGAGAAGGAACGTGGAACCATTGCTACCATGCTTATTACACCTATTTCAAGAGGAAATATAGCACTCGGAAAGATAATAGCATTATCATTTATTGCACTGCTTAGTGGCGCATCAAGCACTATTGGAACAATGCTTTCTATACCTAGTATGATGGTTGGTGCAGAAGAATCAGTTAAAAGCGATGCATATGGTGTAGAAACTTATGTTGTACTGGCTCTTGTAATATTATCGACTGTTCTTGTAATAGTGACACTTATTTCTATAGTATCAGCATTTGCAAGGACTACAAAAGAAGCACAGACATATGTAACACCATTTATGATACTGGTTGTTCTTATAGGTGTTTCATGTATGCTTGGAAAAGGGGCACAGAAAGATATTTATATGTATGCAATACCACTTTATAACAGCGTTCAGTGTATGGTGGGCATTTTCTCATTTAAGATTGTATTGTCTCATATCATTGTAACTATAGCAGCCAACATTGCATGTACAGGTATAGGCGTTTTCGTGCTTACAAGGATGTTTAACAGTGAGAAGATAATGTTTAATTAATGATGATTATTTAATGTTTATTTGCAAACTTGACATATGCTGTTAAGTTATGCACTAATGATTGATATCTGATAATCTTAAGAATGGAGTTACTGAAGAATAATGACACAGAAGTTTAAAAGAATTGCAAAAGTAATTATGCTCATGGCAGCAGTTGTAGTGTCGGTGTGTTTATTTACACCCGGAAATGTTAATGCAGCAGAAAAGTTCATAGTCGGTTTTGATGCATCTTTTCCTCCATACGGCTCTGTTGATGAAAACGGAGAATATGTGGGATTTGATCTTGATCTGGCACAGGAAGTATGTGACAGAAATGGATGGACACTTGTTAAACAGCCGATTGACTGGAATACAAAGGATTCAGAGTTAAATGCAGGCAATATAAGCTGTATCTGGAATGGCTTTACCATGAATGGCAGAGAAGATAAATACACATGGTCCACACCATATATAGATAATTCGCAGGTTGTAATTGTAAATGCTGATTCAGATATTAATAAACTTACAGATCTTAAGGGTAAAAGGGTAGTTGTCCAGGCTGATTCATCAGCTCTTGCAGCTCTTAAGGGTGATGATGCCACCGAAAACAATAAGAAACTTGCCTCATCAATGAAAGAGATAATCGAGGTGGCTGATTACAATACAGCATTTATGAACCTTGAAAGTGGTGTAGCAGATGCTGTTTGTATGGATATCGGAGTGGCTTCTTATAAAATAAATTCATCTGATGGAAAATTTAAGATGCTCGATGAAAAAATTTCATCAGAGGAGTATGGAATAGGTTTTAAAAAAGGCAATACAAAACTCAGGGATGAAGTCCAGAAAACACTTTTTGCCATGCTTGAAGATGGTACATATGATAAAATAGCAAATGACTGGGGACTTTCAGAAAGCACATGTCTTAGCGAAGAGGATACAAAGTACATAGATGGAGGTGCTGTTCCTACAGCTGATCCTTCTAAGATAAAGAAGACAGATAATAAAAATACTTCAGATAATGGTTCAGTGAAAAAAGTCGTAAAGGCTAAAAAGACATCTGTACTCAATATAGTAAAACAGCTTTCAAGAGGTATGGCAGCAACACTTGGAATATTTGTATTTACACTTATTTTTTCCATGCCGCTTGGCCTTTTGCTTACTGCTGTCAGGATGTCAAAAATAAAAATCCTTGAGTGGCTGGCAAAGATATACATATCAATAATGAGAGGTACGCCTCTTATGCTGCAGCTTCTTGTAGTATTTTATGGACCTCATTATCTGCTTGGAATAAAAGTTCCTTATTCATATCGTTTTTATGCAGTTATAATAGGCTTTTCACTCAATTATGCAGCATACTTTGCTGAGATTTTCCGTTCGGGGATACAGAGTATACCGGTTGGTCAGAGAGAGGCAGCGACGGTTCTTGGTTACAGCAGGACAGGTACATTCTTTAAGATAATATTCCCACAGATGGTGAAAAGAATAATGCCACCTGTTACCAATGAAGTTATAACTCTTGTAAAAGATACATCACTTGCATTTGCACTGGCGTATACGGAGATGTTTACTGTTGCACAGCAGATAACGGCAAGCCAGGCATCTATCATGCCATTATTTGTAGCAGGACTTTTCTATTATATATTTAATGCTTTAGTGGCATATATCATGGAATTCATTGAGAAAAAACTTGATTATTACCGATAGTATGGCAGTGCACTGATAAGCCGGAGAGTTAATAATTAGAATGGAGATTAGATATGAGTATATTAAAGATGGAACATATAAAGAAAAGCTTTGATGGCAAAGAGGTATTGAAGGATATAAGTCTCAGTGTAAATGAGGGTGAAGTCGTTTCGATAATAGGACCATCAGGTTCAGGTAAGTCTACTCTTTTAAGATGTGCTACATTTCTCGAAAGAGCCGATGATGGAAGTATATCATATGTAGGCAAAGATGTCGTTAAGTCTGAAGGCGGGATATCAGTTTATCCTGGAAAGAAAGAGATACGGCAGGCACAGCTCAATTTTGGTCTTGTATTTCAGAACTTCAACCTTTTTCCTCATTTCTCTGTTATGAAAAATATTGCTGATGCGCCTATATCAAATCAGAAACGTGATAAGGAAGAAGTTTATGCAGAAGTAAGGGAACTGCTTAAGAAGGTGGGACTTGAGGATAAGGAAAATGCGTATCCGTGTGAACTGTCAGGAGGACAGCAGCAGAGGGTTGCTATAGCGAGAGCACTTGCACTTAATCCTAAGATTCTGTTTTTTGATGAGCCTACATCAGCTCTTGATCCTGAGATTACTGCGGGAATACTTCGTGTCATGAAGGAACTTGCTGATGAGAATATGACGATGTTAGTTGTTACTCATGAGATAGATTTTGCAAAAGCAGTATCAGACAGAGTTATTTTCATGGATGATGGAATGGTTGTCGAAGAGGGTAGTCCGGAAGAGGTAATAGATAACCCTAAAAACCAGAGGACAAAAGATTTCCTTAAGAAACTGTCATTGTAACTTGACAAAAATATTCAGTCATACTAATATATATCTATATGTGAAAAACAGTGACGGAGACAGTAGTTCTATGGGAAAAGCTCCAGTGAGTCCGGGATAGTGCGAACCGGGTGCGTAATCATTAAGATTAAGAAGATAGAATGAATATCACTCCTGAGTTACGGGTGGAAAGCAGTGTGGTTTCAATCTGCAAGTACATTTCGTCGGTTCCTACCGTTATATAGGTCATGTATCTTAGTTAAACTAATGTACAGCAGAATAGGTGGTTATGATAGTTTGCGCTTTCATCCTGTTTTGGCAGGCTGAAGGCGTTTTTTAATGTAATAGGAACAACTATTATGAAATGCTCCGCGAGGATGCGTATGCTTAAAAGGTAATTTATAATTTAATATCAAATAAGAAAGGAATAACATTATGTACGAAAAGGTATCAACAGATCTGAACTTTGTCGACAGAGAGAAGAATGTCGGCAAGTTCTGGCGTAACCAGAAGATTTTTGAAAAGTCAATGAAAGCAAGAGAAGGCTGTCCAACATATACATTTTATGACGGACCTCCTACAGCCAATGGTAAGCCTCATATCGGTCACGTTCTTACTCGTGTAATCAAAGATATGATTCCACGTTATAAGACTATGAAGGGATATATGGTTCCACGTAAAGCCGGATGGGATACACATGGACTTCCTGTTGAGCTTGAAGTAGAAAAACTTCTTGGTCTTGATGGTAAAGAGCAGATCGAAGAGTATGGTATGGAGCCATTCATTAAAAAATGTAAAGAATCAGTTTGGAAATACAAGGGTATGTGGGAGGACTTCTCAGGTACAGTTGGTTTCTGGGCAGACATGGACAATCCATATGTAACATATGATGACAACTATATCGAGTCAGAATGGTGGGCTCTCAAAGAGATATGGAATAAAGATCTTTTATATAAAGGATTTAAAATTGTGCCTTACTGTCCACGTTGTGGGACACCTCTTTCATCACAGGAAGTTGCACAGGGATACAAGCTCGTCAAGGAGCGTTCTGCGGTAGTTCGTTTTAAGGTTATAGGCGAAGATGCATATTTCCTTGCATGGACGACAACACCTTGGACACTTCCTTCCAACGTAGCTCTTTGTGTTAATCCTGATGAGACATATTGCAAGGTTAAGGCAGCAGATGGTTACACATATTATATGGCACAGGCACTTCTTGATACAGTTCTTGGTAAACTTGGCAATGAAGAAGAAGGTGTCAAAGCATATGAAATTCTTGAGACATTTACAGGCAAGGATCTTGAATACAAGGAGTATGAACCACTCTACTCATGTGCAAAAGAATGTGCAGATAAGCAGCATAAGAAAGGCTTCTTTGTAACATGTGATAACTATGTAACAATGTCAGATGGTACAGGTATAGTTCATATCGCACCTGCATTTGGTGAAGATGATGCCCAGGTTGGACGCAATTATGACCTTCCTTTTGTACAGTTTGTAAATGGCAAGGGTGAAATGACAGAAGAAACACCATTTGCCGGACTTTTTGTAAAGAAGGCAGATCCTGAAGTACTTAAAGATCTCGATGCATCAGGCAAGCTCTTTGATGCACCTAAGTTTGAACATGATTATCCTCATTGCTGGAGATGTGATACACCACTTATTTACTATGCAAGAGAATCATGGTTTATCAAGATGACTGCAGTTAAAGATGATCTTGTACGTAATAACAATACAGTCAACTGGATACCTGAATCAATTGGTACAGGACGTTTTGGCAACTGGCTTGAGAATGTTCAGGACTGGGGCATTTCACGTAACCGTTACTGGGGAACTCCTCTCAATGTATGGGAATGTGAAGGCTGCGGTCACATGGAGTCAATTGGAAGCCGTGCTGAACTTGCTGAGAGAAGCGGTAATCCTGAAGATGCTAAGGTTGAACTTCACAGACCATATATTGATGAAGTTACATTTACATGTCCTGAATGTGGAAAGACTATGAGACGTGTACCTGAGGTTATTGACTGCTGGTTTGACTCAGGAGCAATGCCATTTGCACAGCATCATTATCCATTTGAAAATAAAGAAGTATTTGAACAGCAGTTCCCTGCACAGTTTATCTCAGAGGCTGTAGATCAGACTCGTGGCTGGTTCTATTCACTTATGGCAGAATCAACAATCCTCTTTAACAAGTCTCCTTATGAGAATGTTATTGTTCTTGGTCATGTTCAGGATGAAAACGGACAGAAGATGAGTAAATCAAAGGGCAATGCCGTAGATCCATTTGATGCATTAGACAAATATGGTGCAGATGCAATCCGCTGGTACTTCTATGTCAATAGTGCTCCTTGGCTTCCAAACCGTTTCCATGGTAAGGCAGTTCAGGAAGGTCAGCGTAAGTTTATGGGTACATTGTGGAACACATATGCGTTCTTCGTGCTTTATGCCAATATTGATGAGTTTGATGCTACGAAATATACGCTTGATTATGATAAGCTTTCTGTTATGGATAAATGGCTTCTTTCACGTCTTAACAGTACAGTTAAGGCTGTTGATGAAAACCTTGATGCATACCGTATTCCTGAGACAGCAAAGGCACTTCAGAGTTTTGTAGATGAGCTTAGTAACTGGTATGTAAGACGTTGTCGTGAACGTTTCTGGGCAAAAGGAATGGAGCAGGACAAGATTAATGCTTATATGACATTATATACAGCACTTGTAACTATATCTAAAGCAGCAGCTCCTATGATTCCATTTATGACAGAAGATATTTACCGTAATCTTGTATGCAGTATCGATAAGAGTGCGCCTGAAAGTGTACACCTTTGTGACTTCCCTGTTGTCAATGAGGATTATATCGATAAGAAGCTTGAAGAAGATATGGAAACTGTTCTTGAGACTGTTGTACTTGGACGTGCATGCCGTAACACAGCCAATATAAAGAATCGTCAGCCAATAGGTAAGATGTTTGTTAAGGCAGATGCAGAGCTTTCAGAATTTTATATGGATATTATCAAAGATGAGCTTAATGTTAAGGAAGCAGTATTTACAGATGATGTAAGTGAGCTTACAACATACAGCTTTAAGCCACAGCTTAAAACTCTTGGACGCCGTTTTGGTAAGAATATCGGAGCTGTTAAGGAGATTCTTGCAGGTCTTGACGGACAGAAAGCAATGGCAGAGATTAACGAAAAAGGAAGTCTTACAATAAAAGTAGATGGTAATGATGAGGTTCTTGAAAAAGACGATCTCCTTATCGAAGCTGCACAGATGGAAGGATATATTTCAGATTCAGATCATGGAATTACAGTAGTTCTTGATACTAACCTTACACCTGAACTTCTTGAAGAAGGATTTGTGCGTGAGGTAATAAGCAAAATCCAGACTATGCGTAAGGATGCAGACTTTGAAGTAATGGATCATATACGCGTAAGTATGGAAGGCAATGATAAAGTAAAAGAAGTTGTTCAGAAGAATGAAGATGAGATTAAATCAGAAGTCCTTGCCAATGAAATTTCATATGATGCAGCAGCAGGATTCACAAAAGAGTGGAATATCAATGGTGAAAAGGTAACACTCGGCGTAGAGAAATTGTAGTATAAAATTTTGAGCTATACTATTTGCTTCTAAGCGAAACAGATAGGCTATGGGAGGAAGCGGCGCAAATATGATATTTGCGTCGTTTCTGTGCAATGAAAAAGCTTAGAAATGAGGTCTCTTATAATGAAATTAGGTAGAAATGATAAATGCTGGTGTGGAAGTGGCAGAAAGTATAAACAGTGTCACATGAACTTTGATGAGAAGCTTGATGAGTATAAAAGAGAGGGAGCATTAGTGCCCTCTCACAAAATAATCAAAAATAAAGAGCAGATCGAAGGAATACGTGAAAGTGCCAAAATCAATATAGCGGTGCTTGATTACATAGAACAGCATATTAAAGCAGGTATAAGTACAGAACAGGTAGACAGATGGGTGTATGATGAGACAACTTCAAGAGGTGGAATACCTGCACCACTCAATTATGAAGGTTATCCAAAGAGTGTATGTACGTCGGTTAATGAACAGGTATGTCATGGAATACCTTCAGAAGATGTTATTCTTAAAGAAGGCGATATAGTCAATATAGATGTCTCAACTATATATAATGGTTATTATTCAGATTCATCAAGAATGTTCTGTATCGGTGAAGTGTCCGATGAAAAGAAGAAGCTTGTTGAAGTAACTAAGAAAAGTATTGAAGTCGGTCTTGAAAAGGTGAAACCATGGGGATTTTTAGGAGACATGGGTGAAGCCATACATAATTATGCAACTGAGAATGGTTATACAGTTGTCAGAGAAATAGGCGGCCATGGCTGCGGAATTCAATTTCATGAAGATCCGTGGGTAAGTTACGTTTCAAGACATGGTGAAGAAATGCTCATGGTTCCCGGAATGGTATTTACCATTGAACCTATGATTAATATGGGTGCTCAGGAGATATACACAGATGAGAATGATGGCTGGACAGTTTATACAAAGGATGGGAAGCCATCAGCACAGTGTGAAGTACAGGTACTTGTAACTGAAGACGGATACGAGATACTCGCATATTAGATAAAAACGCACCGCAAGGATGTGCACAGGTTCATAATGAATATTGTAGCAAAAAGCATGCAAAACACATATGGCGTAAAAGAGAAACAAGCCCTTCGTAAATGAAGGACTTGTTTCTCTTTGTTCACCTAAAATAACTGAACACAAAGGAGTGGTCTGTGGCAGAGGGAGCTACCACAGACCCAAATGAAAAAAATGAAAAAGAATCTATATCAAACATTAGTCAGTAAGCTAATTAAAAACAAAAGGAAAATTTATAATTTTTATTATCTTTGTTCCCTTCGTGACTATGGTTATATTATATGTGGTAAATGTGTATTAAATTTGTCTTATTTATAAAGTAATTATAAAAAACAGTATGAAATTATGAACTATATCTAAAAAGAACAGTAAGATTATAATCATATATTGATGTTATGTCAAGTGGAACTGTAACACTGGTGTTACAGTTCACACCTAACATTTCCTACATTCATAAAACCTGACAGCAGTTGTTATATTAAAAAATACTTTAGTTATGAACTGCTGTCAGTCGCTGCTATGCAGCTTTTGTTTTATTCATGAAGGAAATATTAGGCTATTCCACTATATCAGTAAAAGTTAATATAACAAGCAAGCTTGAATATTAACTTTTACTGATATAGTGTGAACTGTAACACTGGTATACAAAATGGAGCAGGTCATCTGTTAGAGACCTGCTCCATCCTGTATTATATAAGCTGATTTTAAAGCTTACCGTATTTTTTAAGAATATTCTGAATACGCTCAGTTGGGTTAAGGAGTTCACTGATTGATTCATCATGGTTAAGTGTATCGATAAGGAGCGCAACATATTTGCTCATATCTACATCAACGTAATAATCACGTGAAAGAACTTCCTGAGGCTGATATACAAGGTTGGTTGTAAGAACGAGATCTATAAGTCCCCTCTCATGTGCCTCATCAAATTTAGCCATACCATTTGTGAAAAGACCAAATGTTGCAGCTACAAATATTCTTTTTGCTTTACGGCGTTTTAATTCTGTAGCAACGTCAATCATACTTTCGCCTGAAGAAATCATATCGTCGATGATGATTACGTCTTTGCCCTCAAGGTCAGAACCGAGGAACTCATGAGCGATGATTGGGTTACGTCCATCTACAATCTTGCTGTAGTCACGACGCTTATAGAACATTCCGACATCTATTCCAAGTACATTCGCATAATAAACAGCACGTCCCATAGCACCTTCATCAGGGCTTATAACCATAAGATGTTCAGGATCTACCTCGATATCAGGAACTCTTTTAAGGAGTGCCTTAATAAACTGGTATGTCGGCTGAACTGTTTCAAAACTCTTAAGTGGTATAGCGTTCTGTACACGAGGATCGTGAGCATCAAATGTTATTATACTTTCTACACCCATCTGAGTAAGTTCCTGAAGTGCGAGAGCACAGTCAAGTGATTCCCTTGTACTTCTTCTGTGCTGACGGCTTTCATAAAGGAATGGCATAATAACTGTTATACGTCTTGCTTTTCCTCCTACGGCTGCGATAACACGTTTAAGATCCTGGTAGTGGTCATCAGGTGACATATGGTTTGTCTGACCGCATACTGTGTAAGAAAGGCTGTAGTTGCAGACATCAACAAGGATGTAAAGGTCATCACCACGTACAGATTCACGAATGATTCCCTTTGCTTCTCCGGAACCAAAACGAGGGCAGGCAGAATCAATAAGATAAGAATCTTTATTATAGCCTGCAAATGTGGCTGCAGTTGCGTGATTGGCGGCTCTGTCAGCTCTCCAGTCAACGATGTAATCATTGACCTTCTGTCCCATGCTGCGACTGCTTTCGAGTGCAATTATGCCAAGTGTACCTACCGGCATTGTGTCTGCTAATTTGTCATGTCGTTTCATTGTAAAATGTCCTCCATAGTATATTTGGATTAGGTTCTACATAAGAGAACCTTATTTAAGAGATGACTTTTTTGATACGGATATCATCGCCTATAAACATATAGAAATTATAATATCCGGTAAAGCGTGAAAAGATACGTTCACTGTATCTGTCACGAAGTTCCTTGAAGGAAAGGTTAGTCGAAATAATTGTTGATTTTTGATTAAGATGTCTTTCCTCAATAAAATAGTAAAGTTGTGAAGAAGTAAAACTGTTCACTAACTCAGTGCCAAGATCGTCTATAATAAGTAGATCGCAATTTAGAATATAAGAAATCTGTTCATTTGATGTCAAAATATCATATTTATTGAACTTGTTTTTTTCTAAAATATCAAAAAGTTGCAAAGAAGTCAAGTAAACGACAGTATGAGACGTATCTAAAAGGCTTTTTGCAATACAATGTGTCATAAACGATTTACCTACACCTGTTGGCCCGTAGAATATAAGGTTGTTATAAGTATTATCAAATGAATTAACGAATTTTAAACATACATCTTTAATTTTTAGTATATTTTCTCTTGCTGTAAGTGATATATTCTCATTGATTTCCTTATCATCATAGTATTTCTCATTAAATGTATCGAAATTCTCTGTTTCAAGTACATCCATAAGATTAGAACTTCTGTA
>JALERT010000165.1 GCA_022764445.1 Lachnospiraceae bacterium
TTTTTGAAGCTCATTGTTGGCTGCTTTTAATTCAGATATAGTTTTTTCAAGTTTTTCAGATAACGTGTTGATACTGCTTCCAAGAACTCCTATCTCATCTTTAGTTGTAACAGGATATCGTATATCAAAATCAAGCTTTGACATACGCTTTGCTATATCGGTCAGCTGGATAATAGGTTTTGAAAAGGTATTGCTTATAAAGACCATGATTATCATACCAATTATCATTATGCCCAAACCTATGCGGCTTATAAATTTATTAAATGTATTGACGTTTTCTTTCATGCTCTGATAGTTGGTATTCATATATATAAATGAACCGGAATCAAGGCGTCCAAAAAGCTCGAGATAGTATGAGCCGATACGTTCATCCATTACCTTATATACACAATAGTCTTTTGTCGTTGCAATCATTTCACGTCCTGATTCAGGTACATTGAAATTCTGATTATATTCAAGATTTAATACATAATCTTTTGTTTTTTCATAAACAGCTCTTTTTTGATATTCTGTAATTACGTCAGCACTGGGATATTCGTAAGTATAGTATATTTTGTCGAATAATTTTGTCAGACTGAACACGTAAATACTGGTAGAATTATTAACAGAGAGTATCTCAAGGTTAAGCGTGCTTTTATCTGAGAGGTCATACTGTCCCGACTGGAAATGCTTATCATCATTTACAATGTTATTTGAATTTTTATAGCAGCTTTCAAGCATGGATACTTTGCTGTTAAGATAAAATGACGGAAGGAATGCCTTATTCATAAATAAAACAACAAAAACAGTCATTGCCAGAAGCGTTATTGTAAGAACTATTAATTTTGTTCTGATAGATTTAAATTGAAATTTATGCTTTTTCATATAAACACCTCATGATATTAGATACGATTGTATGTTACAGTTCACACCTAACATTTCCTTCATTAATAAAACCCGCCAAAGGTGGGGGATTCCTTATGATTTTTTGTATTATTGTCAGTCGCTGCTTCGCATCTTATGTTTTATATAATACCACAAAATTGTGAAATAAGGATGTAAGAAATACTATTAGATGTGAACTACAGTAAAAGGGTGAGTATGGAGCAATATCTTGTGATTACAATAATTGACTATATAGATTGTAATGTGATATTATATAGGCAGTGATTAAATATATTTAAAAGTACGTGATTTATATAGATTTGGGGGGATTATTAGATGAGAAAAAAGCTGATTGCATTAGCATTAGCTGTTGCAATATCCACTACAGGGTGTGGTGTTGTAGATTTGTCTGATGAAAATAAGAATATTATTGCCGAATATATGGCAGGGGAACTTCTTAAATACAATAAGGACTATAGTGGTTCGATTGAATATGACAGGTCAGTACTTGAACCTACACCTGAACCTACAGTTGAACCAACTGTTACTCCTAAAAAAACGGCAGCGACACCAAAGCCATTAGATCAGGGTGACACACAAGAGCCGGCAGCGGGTGAAAGTGATGATGGTACGGGTGAGACCAATACAGAAGTTTCATTAAGTGAGCTTTATGGAACAAATGGTATAAAGGTTAAGCATACTACATATACGTCAGGAAGGAGCTATGGTTCAGATTATTCAACGATAGCAGCAAATCCAGGTAAAAAACTGATTGTTGTTTATTTCAATATTAAAAATACATCATCAAAAACTACCCGCTTAAATCTTTCAGATAAGTCGGTTACATATGAGCTGTATAAGAATGATAAATCCTATGGAGAACCACTTTTGACCATTGCAAAGGGTGATATGCAGTATTTTAATGAAAAGCTTAAATCGGGACAAAACAGACAGGGAGTTCTTATATTTGAAACGGACTCGTCATTCAAGGCAAAAGGAGCTGTTATAAAGGCAGTTAAAGATGGCAAAGAAGCGGATATATTTCTTAAATAGAATTTGATTTGAGACAGGAATATTGACTCATTTGAATAATACAAACTTAGCTATATGTTAATGGAGGTAATGATATGGATACAGGAATATTATTAGAAAGTGGAACAAACGAACTTGAAATTTTGGAATTTAAAGTTGGGAAAAATTACTATGGTATAAACGTTGCAAAGATAAGAGAGATTATTTCGTATCAGGTTCCAACACCTATACCTAATGCAGATCCCCGCATAGAAGGTATATTTATGCCTCGTGATGAAATTATTTCCATAATTAATCTTGCAAAGGTTATGAATATGGAAAAAGTTGATGATCCTGCAAACGATATGTTTATAGTTACTAATTTTAATAAACTCAATACAGCCTTTCATGTAAACAACGTGCTTGGTATACACCGTGTATCATGGTCAGATATAATTAAGCCTGATTCTACCATTAATACTGCCGGTGAGGGAATGGCAACAGGTATTATCCGTATAGATGGACGACTTATCATCATTCTTGACTTTGAGAAAATAGTATCAGAGATAAATCCAGAGACAGGTCTTAAAATATCAGATGTAGAGCATATGAACAGAAGAGAACGTTATGATATGCCAATCATAATAGCGGAGGATTCAGCACTCCTTAGCAAGATGATTGTAAACTGCTTAGAGCAGGCTGGATATACCAATATAACAGTTACAGATAATGGTAAAGAATGTTGGGACAAACTCTTAAAATATAAAAAGGATGGGGCAATAGATGAAAATGTCTCACTTATAATAACAGATATAGAGATGCCACAGATGGATGGTCATAGATTAACGAAACTTGTTAAGTCGGATGAAGAGTTAAAACATGTACCTCTTATTATTTTCTCATCACTTGTTAATGATGAGATGAGAAGAAAAGGTGAGCAGCTTGGAGCAGATGCTCAGTTATCAAAGCCGGAGATAGGTGAACTGGTTAATGAAATGGACAAGCTTTTAGGAATTTCAGGCAAGTAGATATGCTTAGAATTCTTGTATAAGGAGAAAGTTAGAGTTGAGTGAAGAAAAAGATTTAGATAAAAATAGTTTTGATGATACAGAAAACATTGAAGAATTTGTAGAACTTGAGGATCTGAGTAACTTGGATGACTTTGGTGACATGAGTGAACTCGGAGACATATCAGATCTTGGCGATATATCGGATCTTGGAGAATTGTCTGATGTAGATTTATCTGACACAGATTTATCAGATATTGAACTGCCTGATTCAGATTTATCTGACATTGATTTATCTGGTATTGATCTGCCAGATGTAGATTTTGCCGATGCTGATTTATCTGATGTTGGATCGTCGGATATAGATTTAGCTGATGATGTTTCAACGGATATTGATTCGCTGTCTGGAGATATACCTACCCTTGATGATATGGGAGAATTAGCAGGTATCAATACAGTAGAACCGCAAGATTCAGATATTGATGGTGGCGGTGAAGATATAATGTCACTTGATAATGAGTCAATGTCAGGTGGAGAAGACGTAATGGCGCTTGACGATGAGTCAATGACTGACGGAGAAGATGTAATGGCGCTTGATGATGAGTCAATGTCAGGTGGGGAAGACGTAATGGCACTTGACGATGAGTCAATGTCAGGCGGAGAAGACGTGATGGCGCTTGACGATGAGTCAATGACTGACGGAGAAGACATAATGTCACTTGGCGATGAGTCGATGTCAGGTGGAGAAGATGTAATGGCGCTTGATGATGAGTCAATGTCAGATGGAGAAGATGTGATGTCACTTGATGATGATACATCTTCTGATGGTGCGCTTGACAATATGTTGGATGGCTTGCTTGATAATCTTGATATGACAGGTTCGATAGATGATAATGTTCAGACTGATGATACAACATTTGACCTTGATGAATTATCACAGGAAGAAACTTCTGCTGATGACTTGCTTGATATGCTTGATAATGAAAATGAGAAGCCTAAAAAGCCTGGATTTTTTAAGAAACTCTTTGGAAATGTTGTTACAGAAGAAATAGCCGAAGCTGAAAGACAGGCTAAGATTGATGAGGCTGCGAAGGAAGAAGAAGCTGAGCAGCTGAAAAAGGAAAAGGAAGAAGCTAAAAAGGTTAAGGCAGAGGAAAAAGCTGCTAAAAAAGCTGAGGCAGCAGCTGATAAAGCAGCAAAGAAAGCAAAAAAGGCAGAAGAAAAGGCTGCTAAGAAAGCTGAGAAGCAAGCTAAAAAAGAAGCAGAAGCTGAGGCAGCAGCCAATGAGATTGTCGGTAAGCTTAATAAAGCAGGTGTTGCAGTTGTCGTTGTATTTGCTGTTATAATTCTTGCCGGTGTAATAGTCGGAACTAATATATTCGGATACAGCAGTACGAAATCAGTTGCAGAAAAAGACTTTAAAATGGGTAAATATGAAGATGCGTACAAAGAAGTTCTTGGAACAAAGATAAGTACAAAAGATCCTGAGACATACAATAAGATTATAACTGTTATGAAAGTTCAGCATGCTTTAGATTCATATGATAATTATGAAGGAATGAAGTATTATCCTGAAGCATTAAATTCACTTCTTCAGGGACTTAAGAAGTATGATGACAATATCGAAACAGCAAGAAAACTTTTTATCGAAGCAGATCTTGAAAGCTGTAAGAAGAAAATACTTGCAATACTTAGCGATGAATTCGGATTGTCGGAATCAGAAGCATATGATATACTGAGTCTTGACACTCAGGCTTATACTGATAAGGTAGTAAAGATAGCAACTGAAAAATATTAATTAAAAACCCACCGGTGAGCAATTACCGGTGGGTTTTTACATACAATGGAGGAATGATATGAGTGTCAAAAATGTAGAAATACTTGACTTTCTGATACTATATTTCTAATAACCTATTTCTGAGATATATCCAGATAAATCAGATTTTCGTCTGAACCTGCCCAATTATTTAATGATAATGCCATCCCATCAATTTGGTCTTCATCGACAAGATATGCAAAATGTAATGTCATACTGTTTTGGGTGATTTTTGTCTGCCAGAAACTTTTCCCTCCCATTGTTTCTTCAAAATAACATGGCATATTATCTGTAAATGCATTTTGAATATAATCAGGACGATTGTATTCATCATTATATTTGTATATTTTTTTATTTTCTTTTGATATAAGCTGTAGTGATGGGACTTCATAAGTACCATCGTTGCCTGGAGACGAAGTATCACTGAACTGTGCTGTTACGTATACAAGCTTTGGTTGAACAGATTCTGTTTTGCAGACAGTCATTTTTGGAGAAGTAACACCATCACCGTATTGAATTTTTTCTCTGTCGTATTTATTTAATCTGCCGTTTTTATCTACAATTTTGTTATATTCAAAGTAGTCACCAGAAGCATTAAATGATTTTTTATCTAGTCCGGCTACAGAATCAAGTATCTTGACATCTGTGATTTTTACTGTTGCTTTATCTACCTTTGCTTCGTCATTAGTAAAATAATTTTTGGTATTAATTTCCTGATTACTGTTATTATCTGCACTGGTATTCCATTCTGCTTTTGTACTGTCGCTATATAGTACATAATCTGATGCATCTTTTTCGGAAGAAGCTTTATTAATTTGAATCTTTTCAGCTAGTTTAATGAAATCATCCTTAGCAAGTCCATTTTGAGCAGCCATTTCTATTATATAACCATAATCTTCTGCAAAAATATATATGGACTGTCCATAATCAGTATTATGATCTTTTGAATATTTAGAATTTACTATACCATTATATCTGCAATAAACAGCTTTTCGTCCGTTAACTGATATTTTTTCATTATTTTCTACATCATATGTTGAAATGATTTTATCTTTATTACCATTCATATATTGGATTTCATACCAGAAGCATTTTCCACTATAAAAACCATCTTTATAAGAATAGCTTGCCCATGCACTTTGATTATCTAAGCCATTAAGTTCTCCGTCTGACTCTTTTTCGAGAATGTAGTCATCACCAAAATCAGCAGTCACTTTAATGTATTTTCCGGGTTTTTTTGAATCAGATTTTTCTGTAGATATTTTTTTCACTTTCATATCAACACTATAATTATTTTGGCTTACAGATGTTGTAAAATATTGATAAATTTTTTGCGCTGCATATGCGCCTGTTGGTATAATTAATGCGATTGTCAGACATGCAGCAGCTAATTTCCATTTTTTATTTATTCTCATAAATTTTTCTCCTTCACAATTATTCTCATTATTCATAGTTATGGCTGCCTGAATTCTATTTTTTGCTTCATCTGATATTCTTATTTTTTCGTATGATTTTTTGATTTTGTTATCCATAATATTGCTCCCTTCCAGGTGAACTGTATTCATATGATTCCAGTTCCTTTCTTAACATTTTCTTAGCCTTTTGCAAATATGTCCGAATAGTGGATTCAGGTTTGTTCAGAAGTTTTGATATTTCTCTGCTGTTATAACCTTCATAATAATAAAGATAAACAGTTGTTTTATATTTATTTGGCAGTTCTAATATAAGACTCATAATATCATCTACTTCTGAGTCATCTTCATATATCAAATTGGTATAATCTTCCAGGCTTTTCCTCTGCCTCCACCAGTGCTTTAACATATCTTTACATTGGTTTGATGCTGTAACAATAAGCCAGGCTTTTTTGTGTGCTTCTGTGTCAAAGGATTTATCATGACGATAATATTTTAAAAATGTCTCTTGTACTGCATCTTCTGCATCCATCTGATTTTTCATGAAAGAAAAGCAAAGCCTGTATATATCATCAACATATTTTTTATATATATTTGCAAAATCAGCCTCTTTGTCGGTACCGTCCAAAGTATTATTCATTATCTTTTACCTCCTTTCACTACAGATACGATTGAGAAGTGGAATGTGTCGAGATGTTACAGTTCACACTATATCAGTACTATATAATACAACAAGCAAGCTTGAATATTATATAGTACTGATATAGTGTGAACTGTAACGTCGAGATTTAAAAATATTTATTCTGAGTTTATTATAATGGGAATTATACAATAATTATGTTATAATCATTATTAATTTTACCGTTATAGAAGAGTGGGGGAAGAAATATTATGTCAAAGGGACTTATAGATAAAATTTTAGATAATATTTTTGATGCAGAGTGGACAGGCAGATATGGAGAAAAGCTGAGGATATTCCTCTTTTCTCAATTATAGTTTTTTCTGAAAGATGTGATCTGAAAAAAGTT
>JALERT010000176.1 GCA_022764445.1 Lachnospiraceae bacterium
AGTAAGGATGGTAAGCTGTATGCATATCCTATGACAGCGAGCAATGGATATTTCTTATATTATAATACAAAATATTTTTCAGAAGAGGATGTCAGAAGTTTTGATAAAATGTTAGAGATTGCTCAGGAGAATGGAAAAAAGATTGCGATGGATTTTACAGCTGGATGGTATCTGTATTCTTTTTTCAAGGGAGCAGGTCTGAATGTTGAGATAAATGAAGATGGAGTGACTAATACCTGTGACTGGAACACTACGGAAGGAAAATATAAAGTATACATAATCGATGAGGTTCATATGTTGTCTATAGGAGCTTTCAATGCATTGCTTAAAACCCTGGAGGAGCCCCCATCATATGTAATGTTTATACTTGCCACAACCGAAGTACACAAGATACCTATAACCATATTATCAAGATGTCAGAGATATGATTTCAGACGTATATCAATAGATACGATAGCAGACAGACTTAAAGAACTTGTCGATAGGGAAAATGTCGAGGCAGAAGACAAGGCACTTCGTTACATTGCAAAGATGGCTGACGGTTCTATGAGAGATGCGCTTAGTCTTCTTGACCAGTGCATTGCATTTTACCTCGGTCAGAAGCTTACCTATGAAAATGCACTTGATGTACTCGGAGCAGTAGACTCAGGTGTATACAGCAAGATGTTTAACTGCGTGACAGATTATGATGTAATAGGATGCCTGGAGATTATTGATGAGATGATGATTCAGGGCAGGGATTTAAATCAGTTTATCAATGAATTTATATGGTATCTTAGAAATCTTATGATTGTAGATTCATCAGATCTGGGAATTGAAATGATCGATGCATCTGCTGAGCAGCTTGAGGGGATGAAAGAGGATGCACAAAAGGCAGATGTTGATATTCTTATAAGATATATTCGCATTTTGTCAGAGCTTTCTAATCAGATCAGATATGCAACTCAGAAAAGGGTTCTGCTTGAAGTAACGTTTATAAAGTTATGTAAGCCTCAGATGGATGAAGTGCAGGACATGACTACAGTTACATCAAGATTGTCAGCTATTGAAAAGATGATAGAGAATGGCAATATATCTGCGGGCAGCAGTCATCAGGACAGTATAGTAAGCAATGAGGCTGTTCCAGTTAAAAAAGAAGATGAGACACCAAAGATACTTCCTAAAGCTGTACCGGAAGACGTACAGGAAGTTGTAAACAGGTGGAGTGAAATAATGAATAAATGTGACAGGGTTGAAAGAACAATTCTTTCCGGTGCAAAAAAAGTTGTATCTGATAACGGCACACTTATACTTCAGTTTACAAATCCTGTTGATGAAGGTTATTTTAGGCAGGACGATGAAAGAGAACTTCAAAATGTAAAAAATATAATTCAAAATACAATCGGTAAAGAAGTTGATCTGCAGACAAGAACTGTTTCGGTTGAAACAAATAATCAGTTTGCGGATTTATCTGAGCTTATACATTTTGATGGTATTGAATATAAGTAATGTTATCTCGGAGCCTCAATAGATACTCCGAGATAACATAGAAAATTTAAGGAGGAAATTTATCATGGCAAAAAGAGGAGGATTTCCCGGAGGAGCCATGCCGGGCAATATGAATAATCTGATGAAGCAGGCACAGCGCATGCAGAGACAGATGGAAGAAAAGACAAAAGAGATGGAAGAAAAAGAGTGGGAAGCTACTGCAGGCGGCGGAGCAGTCAAAGTAAAGGTTTCAGGAAAGAAAGAGATAATTGGTGTAACACTTGATCCTGAAGTAGTAGATCCTGATGATATAGAGATGCTTCAGGACTTAATAATGGCAGCCGTCAATGAAGCACTCCGCATGGTTGAAGAGGAGAGTGCAGAGATGCTTCAGCAGTTTACAGGCGGACTCGGCGGCATGTTCTAGAAAGTGACGGAATTATATAGATGGAATTTTATAGTTCACAGATAAGCAATCTCGTAGAGCAGCTTTCACACCTTCCGGGAATAGGACCAAAGACAGCGCAGAGGCTCGCATTTCATATTCTTAATATGCCGGAGGAGCAGGTGACGGGGCTTGTTAATGCGATGACTGATGCAAAGAAAAAAGTAAGGTACTGCAAAGAATGCTGTACCTATACAGATGAAGAAATATGTCCAATATGTGCCAATCCTAAAAGGAATCACAGGCAGATTATGGTAGTTGAAAATCCAAGAGATCTTGCAGCTTATGAAAAGACAGGAAAGTATGAGGGCGTTTATCACGTACTTCATGGTGCCATATCACCTATGGCAGGTATAGGACCACAGGATATAAGACTTAGTGAGCTGATGGTTCGCCTGAAAGATGATGTTGATGAAGTAATAGTTGCAACCAATAAAAATCTTGAAGGCGATACAACAGCAACATATATAAGTAAATTAGTTAAACCTCTGGGTATAAAGGTAAGTCGAATTGCAAGCGGTGTACCTGCTGGCGGCGATCTGGAATACATTGATGAGATTACATTATATCGTGCATTAGAAGGAAGAACAGACATGTAGCCTGTTCTTCCTTTGTATGTTATCACAAGGAGGGACCCATCGAAGATGGGAGGATTCCTTATGATTCCTAGTTTGTACTTTCCAAAATTCCTTTTACGATAAACTCTGCTATGGACATTACATGGTACAGATGTGTTGTCTGCAGCGTCATATGACTATTGCCTCCAAGTACATTAACAATCCCTGTAATATAAGCATCACCGACTTTTGGGAGTGTCTTATTGACACCTATTCCGGGAGTAAGAGAGCCTTCACCGAGTGTTACGTAACCTATGTGCTGTCTTATTCCGAGAGATGCATCAAGCGCAATTATATAAGGTGCATCAAAGGTGCTATATATAGAATTAATGGTGTCATTAAGGTTCTGGGCGTGTACAGGCGATGACAAAGAACCGTAGACAATGAATTTCCTCTGGTATTGCTGGAGCATATGACCAACAATGGGACCGAGACAGTCGCCTGTAGCCCTGTCAGATCCTATGCAAAGAAGTATAAGTGTTTTGCCGGACTTATGGCATTTATTATATATATTTCTAAATGATTTAATAAAATCACGGAATGAACTTTTTTTATGAGTATTAAAGTACAAAGTTTCTTTCTTTGGCACTGATATTGAATTCATTATATGTTAAAGACCTCCTGATAGATTGCTAAATAATTATGAAATAACTTTTCAATTAATAACATTGTTGACATTTATGTGATAAATATTCATGTACATAAAAGGTCGAACAATAAAGGATTTATTACCATCTATTCGACAAAAACAGCATGTCCCCGATGATACAATTCTGGTATAAATTATGAAAATATCGGAAAGGTGTTGAACTGTAATGGAAGAAAACAGATTTGGTGATTTGGGAGAATATGCAAAAGAGTCGGCTAAGAAAGAATACATATATAGCCGCATGCCCGAAAATATACGTCAGATAGGTGAAATAGGTGACGGACTTAAGGTATATATAGAAGATTATGTAATGA
>JALERT010000180.1 GCA_022764445.1 Lachnospiraceae bacterium
GATTTGTGCCCGGTGTTGCTATACGGATAACCTCTCTCTTTACAAGGCCTTTAGCTAATTTCGGATCTTCTACCTGCTCACAGATTGCAACCTTATAACCTTTATTTACAAGCTTATTAAGATATGTATCTACTGCATGAAATGGAACACCACACATAGGGGCTCGTTCTTCAAGACCACAGCTTTTACCTGTAAGAGTAAGTTCGAGTTCCTTAGAACATATTTTTGCATCCTCGAAAAACATCTCATAAAAATCCCCTAAACGATAAAAAAGAATACAATCCTTGTATTCCTCCTTGGTTTCCATATATTTTTGCATCATCGGTGTGAGTGGCATAATATTACATTCCTCTCTTTATTATAATGTTAAAAATGTAAGTAATGAGTAACACTATAAGCCGAGTTCTGTATCAGACAATCATCTATCTAGATCTGATGTTACCACCAGATTCAAGCAACCTACCCGAGACACGACGGGCAATCGTATAGTCTCTGTTCGGTCTTGCTTCGGATGGGGTTTACACAGCCATCACTGTTACCAGTGATGCGGTGAGCTCTTACCTCGCCTTTTCACCCTTACCTGACTTGCAGGCGGTTATTTTCTGTTGCACTGGCCTGAGAGTCGCCTCTACCGGACGTTATCCGGCATCCTGCCCTGTGAAGCCCGGACTTTCCTCACCTGCTGCCTTTCGGCACCTGCAGCCGCGATTGTCTGTGCTACTCATTACCGACACATTCTATCATGATACATAAAAAAAGTAAAGTGGCGTCTGTACAGTAACTACTTTTCAAGTAACAGTTCCCTTTTCAAAAATTTGTTTGCAATCTTAGCATTCTGATTCGGTCATTTACAAATTCAGTATATTTATCTACCGGAGTTAGTTCATTTAATTGAATTTTCAATCTTTCCACAGCCTCCCTTGCAGATTCAATTAAATTTTTTCTCTCTCCTGTAAGCAATTTGGGTAGACATGCAGAATCCGGTGGTGCCTCAAAAGCATGATTAAAGTCGAACACCGGTGCAAAACCAATTATTTGATTGTCAGTATTAAAAAGGTATCCCCAATTATCCTGATGCCGGTCTGAATTACCTACAAGATAATCAGCTAAGAGCATTTGCCAATATTCCTTGTAATCCGTATTCAAATCCCAGTTTACATTTAAATCACCAGCTGTAATGTACCCAATCGTCTCGCTTGTGAAGCATTTACTGGCAGATACTTTGGCACCACTGTATTCGGTCTGACGGTACTCAAGTACATTCAATCCTAAACTTCTTAGTATCTGACTTGCCCTTACTTCTTTTTCTACAGAATTGTCTTTATCACCTTTGTACAGAATGAAACCATCTTCCGTCCTGTACCACGCCTTTGGAAATACACCATCTGTAGATATATCTGCAGCGATAAGCTGTTCATTAGTAACTGTTAGTGGTTTTCCAAGTAATGCAATGTCTACTACTGCATTACTTAAATGATTCCTAAATAAGTTCACCTCGTCCCATGCACTTTCGTCTGACTCTTCTTTTATCCAAAAAAAGTCTCGTAAACTAAGACACTTGCACTGAAGAGCAACTGTAGCACGATCGCTATCAGTAACTGCCTGTTTTAAACCACATGAATTAATAATTGCTTTTGCATTATCCCGGTCTAAAGAAAGAATCCTTTTTGCACACCACCAGTCAAACACTTGTCTATTATTGTATAAATCGGCATCTTCCCCTATTTCTAAATATAAATCCATTGGCACCAAATCTTCATGAAATATTTCAACTTCACCGGTACCTCTGCTGATTCTGCCAACTATAATATTCTGTTTCATTAGTAAATAAGTTTTGAAAATTTTTGATTTTTTTGTGGATTTCTTTGGAGTAAAAGTATTCATCATTTTCATCTCATCCCCCATTTAATTCGCCATCCATTCAATTTCATCCTCTTCGATAACACTTATCTCCAGAAAATCAAATTCTATGGAATCAATAAAATTATCCTGATAAAATCTCGTCTTATCGATTCTTTTAAACTCATTGATATTCCTGTCAAGCCATATAGGTCTGCTAAGATCAAATTCATAGCAGACCTCATCAAGAGCATCAAATACCTTCTTTGTACGATTTTTTTCTTTAGATGTATCAGTAATCGTTATATCCTTTATTAATCTGTTCTCTTTAAACTCTTTAGCCCATAATCTAAACATAACTTCCTCCATGATTATAGCATATTCTCCCGGAATCTCACAAAAACAAGCACAAAGAGATTCAGAAAAAATATTAGCAATTTAGGAGACTAGTTTACACCTATTTTTCATCATCGTAAAGTACTGTAACAGATCTTGGTTTTAATACTATTTCTTTTTCTAGTATATCAGATTTCTCCGGTTCAAAGCAATTATATCCATCAGTAAGAAGACTCCATCTTCCTTCAGGAAGTTTAACTTCAACGTCCTTTTCATAAGGATTATAATATACAACAGCCTTTTTCCATGCTTTATCTGAGTTATCATCCTCAAGCACAAAACCAATTACTGCATCTTCTGTTTCTATAAAATGAATACATTCTGCCGCAGCTTCATCAGTTCTTTCTATTACAGGCAGTGATTTACGAAGCTTTATCATATACTTATAATAGTCAATAAGTGATTCGTATTCCATAGCTCTCTTCCAGTCAAGCTGATTTAATTCCGGTGAACTGTTGTAACTGTTATCACATCCGTTTTTAGTTCTTGCAAACTCTTCACCTGCCTGGAAAAATGGCGTTCCAAGACTTGTCATAATAATGCCTGCAGCCATCTTATTCATCTGGAGAAGGTCACTGTACTTTCTGCCAAAGTCTTCACCATCTTTTACTGATGTAACAAGTTTATCCCAGAGTGTCCAGTCATCATGAGCAGACACGTAATTGATTATCTGTGACGGTGCTATTGCTGATATTTCATTTTCATCAGCTCCCTGACCACTCCATGCACATACACATGACATAATCTTCTTTTTCATCTCTTCTGATTCTTTTTCATCTCCATTCACATATCCCCTACCCTTAGCTTCAAATACATGACCTTTGATACCGTCTCTTGCGCGGTCACAAAAGATTGCGATTCGTGGATCAAGACTGCGAACATTGGAAGGAATAGCCGGCGTAACATCTCTCATCCATGTTGTCTCAGCTGCCGCCCAAGGTTCACCATACATAAGTATTCTTTTTCCATTATTAAGCTTATCAAGACTTTCTCTGATTTCATTCATAGTCTGTGTATCATGAAGTCCCATTAAATCAAATCTGAATCCGTCAATGTGATATTCCTTAGCCCAGTAGCACACTGAATCAATCATATAACGACGGTACATTTCCCTCTCACTTGCAGTATCATTACCACATCCTGAACCGTTAGATGCCACGCCATCTTCACTGCATCTGTAATAATAATCAGGCACAGTCTTCTGGAAAACAGAATCCATATTAAATGTGTGATTATATACAACATCCATGATAACGCCGATTCCAGCATTGTGAAGAGCCATGACCATCTGTTTAAATTCATTTACACGAACATGACCATCTTTTGCATTTGTAGAATATGATCCCTCAGGGACATTATAGTTAACCGGGTCATATCCCCAGTTAAACTGGTTCTTTATCTTTCCTGTTTCGTCTACAGAACCATAATCAAATGTTGGAAGAAGATGCACATAAGTAATTCCCAGTGATTTCAGGTAATTGATACATGTAGGGAATTTACCTTCATTACCTGCTGTAGAACTACTGTCTGTAAAGGCAAGATACTTTCCACGATACTCATCGGATATTCCACTGTAAGGATCATTTGAGAAATCACCTATATGAAGTTCATATATAACAGGATGCTTTGCACACTCATCATTCATTTCGTCTTTATCCCAGCCTGAAGGATTTGTTTTCCCAAGGTCAATGACCATGCTGCGCTTTCCATTTACTCCACATGCTTTTGAATAAGGATCAGCCGTTTCTCTTGTTATTCCGTCAACAGTCACAAGAAATGTATAATAAATTCCTTCAATATCACCTGCTTCTTCCCAAGTCCATACACCACGACTTTCCTTATTCATTAAAATTTTTCGTAATAAATCCTCTTCCTTATCCCCTGCTTCTTCTTCACTTCCATATTTATAGAGGCAAATTTCTACATTTTCTGCTGTTGGTGCCCATACCTTAAATACTGTCTTATCATTTGCATAATTTGCACCAAGATCACTGCCTTCATATGTATAATTATCTATAAAATCTTTCGTATCAAAATTGTGACGACTCATTTTAATGTTACTTCTCTCGATCATATTTCCTGTCACTCACCTTTCTAATTTTTCTATCATATCGTAAACTCTTAGTATCTCTCCAACACTCCATGCCTGTGCAAAGCAGCCTTTAGATTTTACAGGTCTGTCTCCATCATATATCTCTGCAATCTGTCCTACACAACCTTCTCTTATGCATGCATCCATTGCCATAAGCTGTTCTTTTACATTCTGAATCTCTTCCTTCTGGTCTTTGGCAAAACGAATACGTGCACGGTAATAAGCACCTAAAGGA
>JALERT010000191.1 GCA_022764445.1 Lachnospiraceae bacterium
ATATACTTAGTGATAATCCTGAATATGCAGATGCACCAATCGGTTCAGATGCAGTAGAACTTCTAGGTCTTCATGATGTAAGATTTGAGTATGAAATCACATCAAACCGTGTAGACTGCTTTGGTATGACAGGTATTGCCAGAGAAGCAGCGGCTACATTTGGTAAGAAGTTTGTACCTCCTGTAGTTACAGAAACAGGTAACTCAGAAGATGTTAATGACTATATAAGTGTCGAGGTAAAAAATCCTGAGCTTTGCCCAAGATATACTGCAAGAGTTGTTAAAAATATCAAGCTTGCTCCATCACCTGAATGGATGCAGAGAAGACTTGCTTCAGTAGGAATAAGACCTATTAACAATATAGTAGATATAACAAACTATGTAATGGAAGAATATGCACAGCCTATGCATGCATATGATCTTGATACAATCGAAGATAAAAAGATAATTGTAAGAAAAGCAGAAAATGGAGAGAAATTTACTACACTTGACGGTCAGGAAAGAGAACTTGACGACACAATGCTTATGATCTGTGACGGAAAGAAACCTGTAGGTATCGCCGGAATTATGGGTGGTGAAAACTCCATGATTACTGACAATGTAAAGACTATGCTTTTCGAGGCAGCAACATTTGACGGAACCAACATAAGACTTTCAGGTAAGAAGCTTGGTATGCGTACAGATGCACAGGCAAAATTTGAAAAAGGTCTTGATCCAAATAATGCTATTGATGCCATGAACAGAGCATGCCAGCTTGTAGAAGAACTTGGAGCCGGCGAAGTAGTTGGTGGAGTTATTGATTATTATCCTGTAAAGAAAGAACCAATCCGCATACCTTATGATGCTGATAAGATTAATGCACTTCTTGGTACAGACATTGATGAAGAGACAATGGTTAAGTACTTTGAGACAATAGATCTTACTGTTGACAGAGAGAAAAAAGAAGTTATAGTACCTACATGGAGACAGGATCTTGAGCGCCTTGCAGACCTTGCAGAAGAGGTTGCACGTTTCTACGGATATGACAAGATACCTATGACACTTCCTAAGAGTTCAGCTACAGCAGGTGGTCTTTCAGAAAAACTTATTCATGAAAATATGGCAAGAACAGTAGTTGAAAGCTACGGCTTCTGCGAAGGCATGACATATTCATTTGAAAGTCCTAAAGTATACGACAAGCTCAATCTTTCAGAAGATGACGATCTTCGTAAGAGCATAACAATTTCTAACCCTCTAGGGGAAGATTACAGTGTAATGCGTACATCTGCTCTCGGTGGTATGCTTACATCACTTTCAACCAATTACAACAGAAGAAATAAGAATGTTCGTCTTTACGAACTTGCCAATGTATATATACCAAAAGAACTTCCTCTTACAGAACTTCCTGACGAGCGTATGCAGCTTACACTTGGAGCATATGGAGAAGGTGACTTCTATACAATGAAGGGGGTTATCGAGGCGGTTATGAAGAAACTCGGATTAAGTGAAAAGTCTGTATATGATCCAAATGCCGGTAAATCATTCCTCCATCCTGGACGTCAGGCTAATGTAATATACAAAGGAAAAGTTGTTGCATACCTTGGTGAGGTTCATCCTGTAGTACAGAAAAACTTCTCAATAGGTGAGAGAACTTATATAGCAGTTATAGATATGCAGTCACTTACAGAAATGTCAGACTTTGATGTAAAATATACAGGCGTGCCAAAATTCCCTGCAATGACACGTGATATAAGTCTCAGCATGAAGAAAGAGGTACTTGCCGGAGATGTTGAAGCAGTTATATCTAAGAAGGGAGGAAAGCTGGTAGAATCATATGAACTCTTTGATGTTTATGAAGGTTCACAGCTTAACAGCGGATACAAATCACTTGCATATAAGATAGTATTCCGTGCTCCTGACAGAACTCTTAAAGATGAAGAAGTAAATAATGCAATGAACAAGATTATTGCTGCTCTTGAAGAGATGGATGTAGTGCTTCGTAAGTAAAAGTCTTAACAAAAGAAAACGTAAGATAAGAAGTGTAAATTTACTGTAGTTGGTTTAAAACGTAACTGCCAAAGAAATTTACACTTCTTTTTAAATATGTATCTTTACGACTGAAGTGCATTGGTATATAATAGGAATTTGTCAGGATTTATGTATGAAAAGTAAACCATAGTTTTTAGGAAATTAGGAGCAATGTTGAAGAAAAAACATAAAAAATTTATTAGGTTTGTTTCATGGATTTTATTTATTGTATATTTAGTATTAATGGTATATTTTCTTTTCTTTAGTGAGCAGCTTGGGCGCACACCAAGCGACACATACCATTATAATTTAAAACCATTTGCAGAAATTAAAAGATATATGACTTACTATGAACGGATAGGAAATTTTAATGTAATACTTAATTTATTTGGCAATGTATTATGTTTTGTCCCATTTGGCTTTGTAATTCCCATATTGTCATGCAGACAGAGGAACATATTCAAGATAAGAAATCTTAGCTTTCTCTGCTCTGTTGCAATAGAATTAATACAGCTTGTTACAAAGCTTGGATCATGTGATGTAGATGATGTGATACTTAATACACTTGGTGGAGTGTTAGGATATATATTATTTTCGATATGCTTTTTTATCATAAATATGTTTGGCAGACATAAGAAAAAGAAGAAAAACAAATAGGGAGAAATAAAATGTCAGTTAAGAAAAGAAAAAAAGAAGAAGGAGAACTTCGTCTTACGGATAAAAAGCACCCTCCTATGGGAATATTGTCAACAGTCATAGCATGTCTTTCATTTTGTATGTTTGTTGTGGTCTGTGTAATGTCAGGTAATCATGGCGGCAAAGCAGGAATGTATGCAGGTGTAGTTGGTATCCTCTGCCTTATTATGAGTATATGCGGTTTTATAATTGCATGGATAAGTCTTCATCAGGAAGACATAAGGGCAGTATTTCCTACGATTGGCTCAGTAGCCAATGGAATTCTTACTATATTTTACATGCTTTTATATGTTATAGGTACATTTTAAAAATACATCATATTTTGATAAGCTGGTATAAATATTACAGTATGAACTGTAACGGTAAAGATATATAAATGAAAGATAAAAATGTAAAAAAAATGAGTTTATATATCATTTAATTTATTAAATTTAAACAAAATGATATAAAATTTTAATAAATCATTGACATATAAAGACAAATGTATATAATAGTAGTCATGACAAGGGCGTCACGAATTATTAAATGATTCGTGGCGCTTTTTCTTTTTTGTTATTTGTCGTCCGGACACAGACAATGCAAAAATACCAATATATTTACAGTCATTATATAAAGAGAATATTTTCATATTGTTATTATGGCTGCGTTAGAGAAAATAATTGGGAAGATAATATGAACAGATGAAGTAAAAGGAGGCAGCAATTATGGATGCTATATTTGGAGTATGGTTTTTAATAGGTGCCGCATTGGTCTTCTGGATGCAGGCAGGATTTGCGATGGTTGAGACAGGTTTCACCAGAGCTAAGAATGCCGGTAACATTATAATGAAGAACCTCATGGACTTTTGTATAGGTACTGTAGTATTTATTCTTATAGGTTTTAGTTTATTATTAGGTGAAGATGTGATGGGTATTATCGGTAAGCCCGGTTTTGATATCTTTACATCATATCAGAGTTTTGACTGGTCTAATTTTATTTTCAACCTTGTCTTCTGTGCGACAACAGCAACAATCGTATCAGGTGCCATGGCTGAAAGAACAAAGTTTTTATCATATTGTATTTACTCAGCTATTATTTCAGCAGTTATTTATCCAATTGAAGCTCACTGGATCTGGGGTGGCGGCTGGTTAGCACAGTTAGGTTTCCACGATTTCGCAGGTTCATGTGCAATTCACATGGTTGGTGGTATCTCGGCACTTATCGGTGCAACAATTCTTGGACCACGTATTGGTAAGTTCAGTAAGAGAACAGGTAAGCCTCATGCTATACCTGGTCATAACCTTACAATCGGTGCACTTGGTGTATTTATTCTCTGGCTTGGCTGGTATGGCTTCAACGGCGCCGCAGCTACTTCCATTGAAGAAATGGGTTCCGTTTTCGTGGCAACTACCATTGCTCCTTCCGTTGCAACTGTTGTTGCCATGATTTTCACCTGGGTTAAATACGGTAAGCCCGATGTTTCCATGTGTCTGAACGCATCTCTGGCAGGTCTGGTTGCCATT
>JALERT010000203.1 GCA_022764445.1 Lachnospiraceae bacterium
ACATTAATTGTTATGGAATCTTCACTTTCCTGATAAGGCTCGTTTTTGTGTGTCAGTGTATCTGCCGTTGGCCAGTTTGACCAGCTTACAGGTCTTTGCATGTCGTATCGTTCCATCTCGTATGATAGTGTTTTGTCTCCAAGATTACACATAAAAGCTTCATATGGAGACGCACCCTTAGCTGTATACAAATACTTCCCGGCATACTTTGACTTTTTCTTATTTTTATTATTTGTATTACTTACAAATTCCGCTTCTGACTCTATTCCAAGAATCCATCCTATCGCATAACGTGATACATCATATTTATATTCACCATATGCTTTTCCCCGCCTTTTACCTATAACAGCATTACCATGTATAATATCTACGAGATCATAGGCATCGCTGATGGCTTCATCCAACAAAGTGTACGCATCCATTGTTTCTGCAATCTTTGTTTCATCATACCAGAGTCCCTGAAAAAAGTAGAGCTTTTTATCAGATTTACTATTGTATTCATACAATGCTTCATAGAAACAAGGCATCATAACAGTATAAACACGTATCGTATTGGCTCCCATATCTGCGATTTTTTCAAACCAGCGCATATATTCTTCCTTGCTGATTGCACATTCACCAGGGAAAGCTCCGGGCTTGCCAAGTCCTATATTGACTCCTTTTATATACATCTTCTCAAAGCCGCTGCCATTATACACTTCAAATTTCTTACCGGATGTCCTAAAATAATATTCTTTACGCGGTTCCGTTCTATCCTCTGTCCTATCTTCTTTTTTATTTTCCGAATTATTTTTAGAAGCATTAAAAAATATTCCTTTATCATAACCCATAATATAAAATGTACATCCTGACAATAATGATACTACTAAAGCAGCTGTCGTTATCATTCGTAATAATTTCCTACAGCTCTTCATTATAATTGCTCCTTATAATTCCATAATATATCTATTATATTGTCAAATAGTTATAATTTATAAAAATACAAAACATAAAAAACACTAGACATCTATCGTCTCATTACCAGTTGTCTTTACTCTTACGCTTCCATCTGATGTTGTGAACCATACAGTTCTGCCAACTGTTCCACCTGTTACTTCTGCAACAATAGGTATCTTTAGATAATTCAGGCACTTCCTTACTGCAATGATATTGGCAGTTCCTATATCGGCCTCAGATCCTGTCACTGCAAAATCAAACATCTTTGCTCCTCCAATCACTTTTGCCTTCAACCGCCTTGCATCTGCTCCCATTGCACATAATTTTTTATATAAATAAGGAATCCCTGAATTAACATACTTCTCTATCTTACTGTCTGTGCCGTGTGCGTTTGCATCCGGAAGCATTGCATGAAGCATACCGCCTATTTGTACAACATCATCATAAATGCATACTCCGACACATGAACCGAGGGCGTACGTAACAAGCTGTGTTTCACCTTTTGCAACCTTTATATCTGATATCCCTACCACAATTTCCTGCACTGATACTCCCCCTCAATCTGATAAGGCATAATAATTTATATTATATCATAGCAATTTTTATTCATATTTTATATCGCATGAAGATTCTTAAGAGATATGTCCATAATAGGTGCAGAATGTGTAAGTGCACCGCTTGATACATAGTCAACACCCACATCTATCATATTCTGGATATTTTCCTTTGTAACATTACCTGAACATTCAGTAAGGGCACGTCCGTCAATTATCTTTATCGCTTCCTTCATCTGCTCCGGTGTCATATTGTCAAGCATGATAATATCAGCTCCGGCATCTGCTGCTTCACGCACCATATCGAGATTTTCTACCTCAACTTCTATCTTATGCACAAATGAAGCATATTCTTTCGCCATCTTCACAGCTTTAGTAATACTTCCTGCCGCACCTATATGATTATCCTTAAGCATAACGCCATCTGAAAGATTATACCTGTGGTTGCTTCCGCCACCCACCTTTACAGCATATTTTTCAAATATTCTCATGTTAGGCGTAGTTTTACGTGTATCAAGAAGTGTTGTCTTACTTCCTTCAAGCATTTTTACTATAGAATTAGTATATGTAGCTATACCACTCATGCGCTGAAGGTAATTAAGAGCTGTACGTTCTCCGGAAAGAAGTGCTCTTATATCTCCTGTAACAACAGCCATAAGCTCGCCTTTTGTCACCTTGTCTCCATCTTTTACACGCATATCAAACTCTACCGTATCATCAAGAATTTCAAATACCCTGCAGAATACTCCAAGTCCTGCAATTATACCATCCTGCTTACAGATAAGTTCTACCTGTCCTTTTTTATACTCCGGCATAACACAGTTTGTAGAAATATCCTCACTTGTGATATCCTCTTCAAGTGCCATCATAATATATCTGTCAGCATTTATCTTATATGTAATTGGTTCATTCATGTCTCTTCTTCTCCTTTTCTATCTCATCAAGAACTATCTTTTTATACTCTTCACTAAGCTTTTCAACATCTTTGTACTTGTCTGTATTAACAAGTTTTTCCATCTCTTCTATAGTTATATCTGACTTATCCCCGGAATCAAGTTCTTTGCAGATTTCATCTGCCGCGCGTTCAGCAAATACCATTGACTCCAGAAGCGAATTACTTGCGAGCCTGTTACGTCCATGTACTCCATTGCATGAAGTCTCTCCCACAGCATAAAGATTGTCCATTGATGTCTTACTTGACAAATTAACTTTTATTCCGCCCATAAAATAATGCTGTGCAGGAACTACCGGTATACACTCCTTAGTAGGATCATATCCCTCCTCAAGACACTGTTTAAGAATATTTGGAAAATGGCTTCGTATTTCCTCCTCAGGAATTTTTTCCATAGAAAGCCATACAAATGGTGTCCCATCTTTTTCCATCTGCTTCTTTATCTCAGCAGTAACAACATCTCTTGGAAGAAGCTCATTACAAAAACGCTCTTTATTCTTATTGAGAAGTATAGCACCCTCTCCTCGAACTGATTCTGATATCAGAAAACGTCTTCCCGGCTTTTCAGAATAAAGTGTAGTAGGATGAATCTGTATATAATCAATATGCTCCATCTCAATACCATGTTTTAATGCAATGGCAAGTGCATCACCTGTAATGTGCCTGAAGTTAGTTGAATGTTTGTAAAGACCGCCCAGACCACCTGATGCAAGAACAGTATACTTTGCTTTAACCGTAACAATCTCTCCGTCTTCTGTCCTTATAACTATTCCACGACATTTATTATCATCACATACAATGTCTATCATTGTGGTATGTGTCATAATGGTTACATTGTCTCTTTTCTGAACATTTTCGAGAAGTGTACTTGTTATCTCTTTTCCGGTTATATCTTCATGAAAAAGTATCCTTGGTCTGCCATGACCACCTTCTCTTGTAAATGCAAGCTCATCTCCATTATGTTCAAATTCCACACCATATCCGATAAGTTCCTCGGCGATTTTTCTTGAAGAACGAATCATTATATCTACCGAATCTTTATTATTTTCATAGTGTCCGGCTTTCATGGTGTCTTCAAAATACCCATCATAATCTTCTTCATCCCTAAGCATACACATTCCGCCCTGTGCCAGAAATGAATCGCTCTTATCTACATCATCTTTCGTAACCATGAGTATCTTTGTTGTCTTTGGAAAATGTAATGCATTAAACAATCCTGCCGCACCTGTTCCTACAATAACAACATCCGTCTCTTTAATCATACAATCACCTGACATCACAATAAACTGATGCCAATAACAGTTCTACTGTTATCCTTTCTTTATCTCTTCGTAATGAAGCAAAATTTTAACACTCAATAATGTATCGAGTATATCATAATAGCCATTCTCTGACAAGTTTTTAGTTTGCTTTTATTCACATATTAATGTATAATGATAATAACTTATATTTACTTATTAAAAAATTTTCGATTTACCTAAGAGGAATTTGAAAGGATTGGAGGTTCTTATGAACGTAAAGGATTTTATTGATTTAGAAAAATTACAGAAAATTCAGGATGACTTTTCAACATCTACAGGACTTGCAGCTGTAATTGTTGACACAAAAGACATTAACATCACAAAAGAAAGCGGTTATACAGACTTCTGTAAAAAATACGCTAGCGAGCTTAAAGGAGAAAATGATATCGAGCTTCTTCACTTTTCTGTAGATATATTTATCGGAACAGAAAAGGTCTGCACAATTAAAGGCGGTCATGCAATCGCATCACTTCCTAATGATGAACGACTTAAAAACATCGCCAATAAATTGGATATAAATGAAGCTTCATTTATACATGATATTAAAAAACTGCCTGTAAGAAGCAAAGCTGAGATAGATGCTGCTGCATCTTTAATTGAACTCTCAGTTACTAATTTCGTCAACATCGAACAAACACGTAACAGCAACGACAGCAAGGTAAATCAGCTCAGCGAAGAGATTACATATGCACGTGATACTATCCAGAAGATAAATACATATACACATTCTCTTAAATCAATAGCCAATAAACAGAAGATGCTTTCATTAAATGCATCTATAGAAGCTGCAAGAAGTGGCGAGGCAGGTGTAGGATTTACCGTTGTAGCAAAAAGCATGGGCGAACTTTCTTCACAGTCAGCAACAATCTATGGTGATATCGAAAAGTCTGTAACAGAAGTAACAGGCACTATTGAATCACTGGCATCTATTTTTGATAACTGATACATCAATTTAATTACCATAATTCATTCAAGACAAAAAGAAACAAGTTCCTAATAAAGGACTTGTTTCTTTTTGCATTTCTGCCATTGTATAGAAAATTTTAAAAACGGAAATCTCTCTTACCGTCATTAATTTCATTAAGATATTCCATAGCCTTTTTACGCACATTCTCATTAGGTACTTTAAGAATCTCTTTCGCAATGAGCGCCTCACCTTTTGCCTTTGTATCAGGTGATGCGTAATCCTCAAGGTACTCCTTAAGTGTCATAAGGGCATTTGGCTGGCAGCAGTTTACTATCTGACCACTCTTAAGTAATGACATAAACCTGTCACCGGTTCTTCCTGCACGATAACATGCAGTACAAAAGCTTGGTATATATCCCAGATCAATAAGCCAGTTTACAACCTCATCAAGCGTACGTGTATCACTTACGTCAAACTGGGCTGAACTGTCATCTCTTACAGGTTCAACATATCCGCCGACACTTGTGCGTGAACCGCCGCTTATCTGTGATATTCCCAGATGAAGAACCTTTTCTCTTGTCTTCTGTGATTCTCTTGTTGAAATAATCATACCTGTGTATGGTACTGCGATACGGATTATTGCAACAATTTTCTCGAATATCTCATCAGGTACTGCATTGGAGAAATCCTCTGTATCTATATCATCAGCAGGACAGACTCTTGGCACACTTATTGTATGAGGTCCGACTCCATGAACCGCCTCAAGGTGTTCTGCATGCATAAGTATACCTACAAGTTCATAACGGTACATTTCAAGTCCAAAGAGTACGCCTATTCCTACATCATCAATTCCACCCTGCATTGCACGATCCATTGCCTCTGTATGATATGCATAATCGTGTTTAGGTCCTGTTGGATGAAGTTCTTCGTATGCCTTCTTATTGTATGTCTCCTGGAATAAGATGTATGTTCCTATTCCGGCATCCTTAAGTTTTTTATAGTTTTCTACTGTTGTAGCGGCAATATTAACATTTACACGTCTTATCGCACCATTTTTATGCTTGATACTGTATATTGTATCTATACTTTCAAGTATATATTCGATAGGATTATTGACAGGATCTTCACCCGCCTCAAGAGCAAGACGTTTATGTCCCATATCCTGAAGTGCGATTACTTCCTGGCGAATTTCATCCTGTGTAAGCTTTTTACGAACTATATGCTTATTCTTATAATGATATGGACAGTAAGTGCATCCATTTACACAGTAATTAGACAGATACAGCGGAGCAAACATTACAATTCTCTTACCATAGAACTTCTCTTTGATTTCCATCGCAAGTTTATTAATCTCTTCGTTTACTTCAGGTATATCACACTCTAAAAGTACTGCTGCCTCTCTGTGTGAAATTCCCTTCGCCTTCTTTGCCTTTTCAAGAATCTCACGTATAAGCGGCATATTATCTTTATTTTTCTTAGCATAGTCAAGACAGTCCATGATCTCTTCGTCATTTATAAATTCTTCTGCCTTCATAGACTTTACATCGTAACTCATTTTATATTTCCTCCTTCAGAAATGTCCTGCACTTCTGCTTCAAGATATAGCAAACTATTACTTTTTATCATTTATTTCTTATTTAAGAAACTTATTAACAGCATTCACAAGAGCTTCAATAGATGCCCTAATGATATCATCATTTGTACCGACACCCCATGTAAGATTATCATTTTCATCCGTAATTCCTACATAGCATATGGCCTCTGCACTTGAATTTCTTGATAATGAATGTTCTTCATACTCTGCAACGTGATAAACAATATCAAAATGCTTGCGTATAGCTCTGCTTACTGCATTAAGACGTCCATTACCATGAGCTTCAACTACTGTCTTTTTATCACCTTCTGCTATAGTAACAGTTGCAATTATTCCTTCACCTTCCTGTTTAAAATGACATTCAGATATAGTAAACTTTTTATCCTTAGGTCTGTAGTTATCACGGAATATCTGGAGCATTTCTGCTGGCTCAAGCTCAGCATGCTCATGATCTGAAACACCCTTCATAAGATATCCGACTTCTTCACGCATCTTATCAGGTAGTATAATACCAAAGTTCTGCTTAAGTACATATGCAACACCACCTTTGCCTGACTGGCTGTTGATACGTATAACGTCTGAGTCGTATGTTCTTCCTACATCCTTTGGATCAATTGGAAGGTATGGAACTGTCCAGTACTCATCATGACCGGCTTCTCTATAAGCCATTCCCTTTGAGATAGCATCCTGATGAGAACCTGAAAATGCCGTAAATACAAGTTCTCCTGCATATGGCTGTCTCATTGATACCTGCATCTGTGTAAGTCTCTCGTATGTATCTGCAATTTCCTGCATATTGCTAAAGTCAAGTTCAGAATCAACACCATGTGAATGAAGGTTCATTGCAGTAGTCACTATATCAAGATTACCAGTTCTTTCACCATTACCAAATAATGTACCTTCGAGTCTGTCTGCACCTGCAAGTACACCTAATTCCGCTGTAGCAACTCCTGTACCCCTGTCATTATGAGGGTGAAGTGAAAGTACTACATTGTCACGGTATTTAAGATTTTTGCTAACATATTCTATCTGGCTTGCAAATACATGTGGCATTGCATTCTCAACAGTTGAAGGAATATTAATTATCGCTTTTGCATCAGACGTTGGCTGCCATACATCAAGAACGGCATTACATACTTCAACAGCATAATCAACCTCTGTTCCATGGAAGCTCTCAGGACTGTATTCAAATCTGATATTACCCTTAACTTCTGCTGCAAGCTCCTTTAAAAGCTTAGCTCCATCAACCGCAATCTTTTTAATCTCTTCTTTTGATTTACGGAAAACCTGTTCCCTTTGTGCTACTGATGTAGAATTATATACATGAACGATTGCATTAGGTGCTCCGTCTACTGCTTCAAATGTCTTACGAATAATATGTTCACGTGCCTGAGTAAGAACCTGAACAGTTACGTCATCAGGTATAAGATTTCTGTCTATTAAAGTACGAAGGAAATTAAACTCTGTCTCAGATGCAGCCGGGAAACCTACCTCTATCTCTTTGAAACCAATCTTAACAAGCATCTTGAAAAACTCAACTTTCTGCTCAAGACTCATTGGCTCGATGAGCGCCTGATTACCATCACGCAGATCAACACTGCACCATACGGGAGCTTTTTCAATAGAATCCTTTTTCACCCAGTCATAACATTCAACAGGTGGCATAAAATAACTTTTCTTATACTTTTCAAAACCTTTCATAATACAATCCTCTCTTTCCTTTACTTAAAAGAATAAATTTTATACCTGATAAGTGCAGCGGGTTTTATATACGTGCACATCCTCACAAAGCATTTTTCACTTTATAACAGGAAATTCCTGCGGCATTAAAAAACACGCCTCTACTTGCTATAGAGACGTGAGAATATACTCGCGCGGTACCACTCTTATTCATGAAATAACTTCATGCTCTCACAGGTACATCAACAACTGCTTCAATACCCTTCCCTCATAACGCTGGGACTGCGTCCAAGTCTACTGTCACTTCAACCGGCAGCTCCAAGGCGAGTTCACTGCTTCACTTCAACTGTTTCACATCAACCAACAGCTTTCTGGATTCCATTCCGCAGCTACTATTCCTCTTCTTCGCTTTATGACCACTACTATATCATATTCTTTTTTTGTTGTAAAGTGCATGATTTTAAATTAAGCTTTCTGTTCCAATCATACCTGCCTTATTGCCAAAACCGGCAATAACAATCTCAGCAATCCAAATTATTGTGGTGTAACACCTTTTGCTTCCTGAGCAGATGTCCATTTCTCATTCCATTCTTTTACTAAATCATCCATAGACTTGCTTCCATCAATTGCAGATTCAACAATCTCTGTAGCGATTTCACCTGAAGAGTTGATTCCAAGTTCAGACTCATTGTTTACATCGTTAAATAATGTTTCTTCTCCCTCTGAAGCTGGGTTATTAACTACTAATTCGATTCCTTCAAAATCTTTTAATACTGCCGGTTCTTCAGATCCTTTTACAACGCAGAGACCACCGTCTTCCTGAGCAAGACCTGTCTTTTCAACCATGTATTTTATGAAGCACATAGATGCAATCTGCTCATCTTTAGAACTGTTGCAGTTAATTCCATAGTTATAATCTGGTACAGAAGTTGCATACTGCTTACCATTTACTGTAATTGGAAATGGCATATATCCGATGTCATCTGCATTCTTACCTGCCTGCTGCATCTGTGGAATACTCCATGAACCTAATACCATGCATCCGATTTTACCATTGTTGATCATGCCCTTGCAGCCTTCCCAGTCAGTAGTAGTAGGATCTTCTTCAACAAGACCTTTGCTTACAGCCTGGTAAAGTGTATTGTATACAGCATATGGGCCTGTTCCGTCTCCTCTGTCAGAGAAAGGATCTTTTCCTTTTACAATCTTCTCGTTCATGAAATCAGGATCTCCTGTTGCACAGCCATCAATATAAGAATCCCATGCAGTCATTGGCCAGCCTGCTGCAAAGT
>JALERT010000206.1 GCA_022764445.1 Lachnospiraceae bacterium
GCCTTTACCGACTGCCTTTATAACACCTTTTTCTGTAACTGTTGCAACTTTTTTATTAGAAGATGCAAATCTGAGTTCTTTTGCATGTTTGTCTGTCAAAGGTCTTTTTTTCTTATCGACAAGAATCGCCTTTCCTTTTATAGTTGCTTTCTTTCCGACTTTTAGCTTAAATGAAGTCTTATTAAGCTTAATGCCTTTAGTGTTTGTTTCCCTTGTATTCTTCTTACCTACGATATGAGCTGTTATCGACCTTCCAAGGGACACTTTTTTACCCTTAACAATCTTATATGCTCTTACGTATACTTTGTAATTTTTCTTAAGATCAATCTTTTTACCATTAATCTTTTTTATCACAAATTTTGTTACTTTGCCGCTTTTTATCATATTAAGCGACTTCTCACTAAAGTTTTTACCACAGTATTGGACATATACCTTGTAGCCTTCAGCATCCTTAACCCTGCCCCATTTAACATTTATTACCTTACTGCTTTGACTTACTTTAAGTCCCGAATTAATTGCAAGTCCGTTCTTTTCTATTTGTGCCTTTGTTACTACAGGCTTAGAAGTTGGTTTCGGCTTTGCTGTTGGTTTAACGGTTGGTTTTGGGTTAGTTGTTGGTTTGATTGTTGGCTTTGGTGCGGCTGATGACTCAGGCGTCTCTGCCGGCTGTGGTGCAGCTGTAACCTCCGGTGTTACTGATGGTGCAGGTTCTTTTGTTACTTCCGGTGTTGCTGTTGATTCAGGATAAATTGAACCCCCTCCTGTAGAACCACCTGTGCCTGATGAAGAACCTCCACCCGATGATGAACCACCGCCTGATGTTTCCTTTACGTCTATATACGCTACAGCATATGTAGAAAATTTATTAGTTTCAAATGATAGTGTATTGCCATTCTTTTCCGTAGACAATTTATCATACTGATCGCCATGAACCCTTATAACATAATAATTTCTCACATATCCTTTTGGCACTTTACTAACTGATTCCGGAATGTCTATAGTTATCTTTATATTATTTTTTGTGTCAACTATTCTTGACGTATTATCCTCTTTGTTTACTACATCTCCATTTACCTTCTTTTCTGTCTTAATATTCTTAAACATAGACAAATCAAGATATGCTGCTCCGGTATTAATTTCCTTATTATCCTGTTTATTTACAGTCTCATCCACTATATTGGATATTTCATTTTCTACACCTTTTTTTTCATCCGGCTCTACCACGCCTGTTATATCCTGCACTTCAAGATAAACAGTTACATCAGTAGCCATATCACAATTATTATACTTACTCCTTTCATCATCTGTCATAATATGATTTTTAACAAGATTATAATCAAGTTTATCAACCAATGTAAATGGAGCACCAGTAACAACACTTACCGAAGTGTATATACCACTTTTGGTATTATCCGATGGATTCTTTAGTGGTATACGAATTTTAGGTACTTCTGTTGTTTTTGTGGATTTATATGTTTTACCGTCATATGTCGCTGTAGCTGTATATACAGCAGGTGTAACACCTTCAGTTGATGGCTCTACATCACATCTTACCTTGCATACATGGTTTGGATCATTCTCACATACAAAGTATGCTTTGGCATTGTAATCTATAACTTTTTCATCAATACCTGTTTTAGCAGTCCATACGAAACGAATGTCATTGTCACCTGTTTTATATTTATGCCCTAATTTCTGTATAGTCTCAGTCTGTACATATCCGCATAATTTACATGTACGGATTTTTTTACCATCCTCTTCGCATGTTGCTTTTTTTACTTCCTTCCAACCATCAAAAGAATGAGAACCTTTTGCATTCAATGTAATAGTATATTTTGTAATATTGCCTGCTGTATCTTTAGCTTCGATTACATGCTCTTTTTTATCAGAAGTTCCGGCAATACTATACTTTCCTGATATTCCCTTTTCTTCTCCGTCAATTGTAACAGATTTCAGCTCTATTCCATCTGTTACAGTAAACAATACATCTGTACAATACGTCTTATTATTTTCAATTCCCTCAATTACAGGTGGAGTCTTATCAACTACAATTCCATTTGATGAGATAAATGATACATTGCCTGATTTATCAATTATCTTTGTATAGATTATGTATTTGTTGTCAGGATCAATCTTAAATGTCCCGCCATTTTCTATACCAGTCCACTTTTCATAAGGCAGTTTACTTAATGCCTCTTCATCTTTTTTATCTGACGTAAGATAATAATATACCTTGTCAACACCACTGCCGCCAGCTTCATCACTTGCTGAAATTTTTACGCTCTGTGTCTCTTTAAAGAATAGTCCAAATGTAATATCATTAAAAAATGATTTCCATTTATTATTGTCAATTTCTATACTTCCTGTTGGCGGAGTCTTATCTTTTATTTCAAAAGAATCCTCTACCTCTCCTGTATAGTTACCGATACCGGTTACTTTGATTTCATAAATGCCTACGGCAGATCCCGATACAGCCCCCGATAATGTATAGTCTTTATCCTTTTGCAGTATAGTTTCACCATCTTTTACAGTAATCTCAGGCGTAAAACTATCCTTTCCATTGTGTATATATGACTTTTCATTAACCGAAACCATATTAGAAATTATCTTCTTTGGACTGATATGAAACACATTTTTGGAAGCTTCTTCAGTAAGCTTATAGTTATCTTTTCTGTCTCCATCTAATGAAGCTTTAGCAGTATATCCTTCTTTATTGACATCCTTATGATCACCATCAACCGTTACATTAACAGTAACCTTACCCTTATCCTCGACTTCAAGATTTGATACGACTGCCAAAGGCTGTTGATCCTTTCCATTGTATGTAAATGATGGAGGATTCCATGTAAGTTCTGCTTCCTTAGGTAAAACTGCTATCTTTACATTACATGAAGTTTGATTATAATGATCCTTATCTGTTGGAGTAAAATTTACTTTATAATATGTCTTTTCACTATCTGAAACAGATGGCTTTTTACTGCCTTCTTTCCATGAAAATGCTCCATCTACTTCATCTCCCTTTCCATTGGTTGCTTTACCACGACTAAGTGTACTTTCTTTAAGTGTCTGCCCATAAGTAATATAACCCGGAGAAGGAGCAGTTATCTTTGGAGAAGCTTTAGTTATATTCCATGGAATAGTAACTACTCCATCACAATTTTTTATTCCCGTTATCGTGAAATTATACGTTTCAACTTCCTTTGATGATTCGGGGCATGAAATCGTATAGTCTTTACCTTCTGTATAAATCTTGTCACCATCCATTATAATAACCGATGGTTTTTGGTCCCTTCCATTATACTCAAAACTTTTCTGACATTTGACCATTTTTTCTGTAATAGTCTTTCGTGTAATCTCAAACTTCGCTTTTGCAGATGCACTCCCTACTGTAATCTCTGCATAGTATTTTCCGACATTCTTAGGTGCTGCACCTTCAGAAGCCGCCCCGCTATTTTCACTAGTTGTCAAATCAGACTGTTCTTCATTATCTCCTCTAATATAATATTTAATATAAGGCCTTGCATCAAGGGTATTATCTACTATAGACCATTCTGTTACTCTCGCACTGTCATAAGCTCTGCCTGTATATTCTGAATCAAAAGCAGTTAATGTAAGATACACCTCTTTGTTATTTTCTCCAAAATATGAACATTGTGTTTTTGCATCATTAGTACAGTATGCATATACCTTTTGTGCGTGATTATCACTTCCCATATTAACTGCTTTATAATTCCATGTATGCTTATGTGTGATATTAATTGTTTTTGTTGCATCCTTGTAGTCCTCATGATAAATATCAAGACTTGTTGCACCTTTTATTAAAGATGCAGGGATAGTGATTTCAAAGTTTTTATCTATGACTGATGACATATCTATTTCTTCTGTTTTATTACCAAATTCTATGACCAGATGCTTACTCGAATCTTTATCACCCCAATATCCCGTAACCTTGACATCTCCTTCGCCGTCCTGCTGCCTGGTAGCATTCAGATTACCTAAAAGAGTTGAGAATGTTATATTGTCAAGGAAGTTTCCTCCTGAAAGGCCATTAATATCTTCCCTATCCTGTTTTGATGTTCCGTCAGCACAGAATGCAAATCTTGTCACCTCCTGACCTGCAGGAACTACATATATACCAGCCACATCGTACCATTTTTTATTCTCTTTATCATTAACCTTTTTATAAACTGAAAGACCTTTTAAATCTTCTGTTTTGGCAAATGCAAAATTATTATTTGATGGTAATATTTCATTATAATTATACCAAGCCTTTCCAGCATTCCCGATATGTGTATTAATGCTTTTATTTACACCTTCTGCAGCAATGATTTTACCTCTGTCATCTTTTTCAGGAGAACCTACGGTAACGTACATCCTTTGTTCCTGATATCCCATACTGACTCTGGCCGCATGCTGAAGTGTCCATTTTATGATATCTCCACCATGAGTAGCCAAATCCTGATACAAGGCTGCCGGACTATTAGCATTCATTTCAATGAAGTTTTTACCATTTTTTTTAAGATCTCTACCATCCCATTCGGCTGGTACAGGAATTTTATCTTTAGCTGTCTCCCAAACCTCAAATAAACTGCCCTTATACGTTTCATTTTCAGTTGTATTCCATCCACCGTCTATTCCATTTGGAATTGCTGTCACATTCTTAAAATTTCCAAGACTTGATTTATTTTGATTGTATATTTCCTTAGTATATTCCTTTCCATTATAAACATAATCTTCCCATGGAGTATCTTCAAAATCACCATTCATAATCTGAGTTGCCTTATAATTACTATAATCAATCTTCGAAACAGTAATACCATCAGGATTTTGAACTGAACCGGCACCCAGTTCTGGAGCAGGTGAATTACCTGCTTCACCCTCTGCATATACGACAAGCCTTCCCTGTGATACTTCAAGCAATGAAAAGGCCAGCGCAAATACCATAACAATGCTGAATATCCTCTTCATAATCTTAAGCTTACTTTGTCCATTCTTCTGATGTTTATTTTTCTTTTGTATAACTTTCATATCGATTCCTCTTTTCCTATATAATTATCCTATCATTATATTTTTAGGGATTTCATCTACATCATCCTGAAGTAACATTACCGAAATCTCCGGCTTATTTTTATGAATCACACTTTTTAGTAAGCCTCCATCT
>JALERT010000222.1 GCA_022764445.1 Lachnospiraceae bacterium
GAAAGTTCTATTAAAAAAACAGCTAGCGGAACATTATCTTACGGCGATTTATCTCAATATGCCGATATGCGTGTGGTAAGCACACCTTCCGTGTACAGCAGTGGATGTAACACGTCATATGGCACTCCAAGGGTATTTGCCTCAGCAGTAGGAGGAAGGACAGAAGGTAATGTAAAATTGGAATTGTGTGTATATGTCGAGAACTGGAGTGGACCAGGTGACAATGATGTTCCTCCATATCTTGAACCTTCAATGAGATTTGCAGATGACGACAGATATAAAACTGTTACAGTTTCATCAACAGACCCAATATCATACTATTACTACACTTACGACGACAGCAGTTATAATTACACAGTTTCCTATGGTTCTTATGGTTCTGGTTCTTCATTTGCCCAGTCAGTAGACCTCAGTAACGCCGGAAAATACTGCCATGTAACATTTTACACACAATCAGGTGCGAGCTGTAGTACTGTAATTAAAGTACCTGATGCAGTTAATCTGACATACAACCTTAATGGCGGCACAGGCACAACTCCTTCTTCCCAGAAAGTATGGGCAGGCCAGAGTGTGCGTATAGCTTCTAACAGCTCAACAAGAACTAATTGTGAATTCTTAGGCTGGAGTACAACAAAGTACGATGTTCTTGAATATGGCAAGACAGTAAGCAATCTGTTAAGTCCGGGAACAGCTTATACACTAAACAGCAACACAACCCTGTATGCAGTGTGGCGTACAATCAAAGTCCCATACACCATAAACTTTACCCTGAATGGTAAACCAGCTAAAAATGATTTTGCCTATATCACAGGCTATGTAAATGGCGGTACCAGGGTTACTCAGTCAAGAGAGTTTTCTTATCTTGAAATACCGGGATATACTGTATCGGCTAAAATAAAATCTTCGGATGAGAATGTATTTCTAATGGTTGGGGATAACAAATCTCCGGGCTATGAATATACAATCCCGACTAAAACAATAAATACTGGGACAACGGATACAGTAAACTGTGGAACAATACATACCGTAGCATACGATGCTAATGGCGGTACATATGGCAAGGATGCAGCCGGAAATGATATTCCGGGTCCGGAAGACATGACAAAGTACTACGGAACAAGTATTGTTGTATCGTCTAATACACCAACCAGAATAGGTTATAACTTTACCCAGTGGAAATCTGATACAACGGGTACTTCATATAATCCCGGAACAGGATATGCTTATTCCCAGAGAGGCGGAACAGATACGCTTAAGGCTCAGTGGAAGCCGATTACTTATACAATCCATTTCGACAGGAATACACCGCCGGGAGCAGTAACGGAAGTAACCGGAAATATGGCTGACATCTCCCAGACTTATGATGTAGACAGTAAACTGCCTAAAAATGCATTTAAACTGGACGGATGTGATTTCCAGGGCTGGAATACTAAGCCAGATGGCTCAGGTGACAGTTATAAAGACGAAGAAGTAATTAAGAACCTTACAGCTAAGGATGGAGAGACGATTACTTTATATGCACAGTGGAAGGTAACATATAAAGTAGTAGGTTCATTAAATGATGTTGTTTCAGAAAACTTTACAGATGCCAATGGAACAACCTACGGTAACATAACTTATGGTAAGATGATAAGAAACAATGCTGTTGCGGCTTACAAGGATGGCGACTGTAATGGAGATGGACATCTGACTACTGCAGATGCCGAACTGATTACAAAATACCTTAACGGGGAAGTTACTCCAACAGATAAACAAAAAGTGGCTATGGATATTAACGGTGACGGAAACATAACTGTTTCAGACAGAGATAAGGTATTGCAGCTTATCGAAGAACTTACACTGACATCTTCAAAGAAGAATGTATTTACACTTATGGGAACCAAGCTGATGTGTTATGACTATCCGGGATATAAAATAGCTTCATCAATAAAGAAAACAACAGATGATGTATATATAATGGGTATTAACGATGTAACTTACAGTAATACAACAACAAGAGAAGTTAATATACCGGAAAAGATTATAAATTCAACATTTTCAGATGTTATCAGATTTGGTACAATCCATACAATACATTTTAGCCCTAATGATGTAACAGATGGTAACGGTAGTACAGAAGCAACTAATGTCCCTGACGATATTACAAAGTATTACGGCAAGGATATAAAAATTCCTGATGCACCAAAAAGAGATGGATATAACTTCAAAGGCTGGACATCAGATAAGACACCAGATAAGATATATCAGCCAGGAGATACTTATAATTACGCCCAGAGGGGTGGAACAGATACGCTTACTGCACAGTGGGAACCAATTACTTATACTATACAGTTTGAAAAGAATAAACCTGCCAGTGCAACACATGAAGTAATGTATTCTATGGATAACATCGGAGCTGTATTTGACAAGGCTCAGAATCTTCCAGAAAACCAGTATAAGCTCGCAGGCTGGGTATTTATTGGCTGGAATACTAAAGCTGACGGAACAGGCGATTTCTATGCTGATAAGGCAGAAGTAATTAACCTTACAATCAAAGATAAGGATACTGTAAAGTTATATGCTCAATGGAAGAATATTGATGCGTTACCTGAAGGCAGCAAAGACGGAGGCAATATTCCTGATGATGTTCCGGACAGCCACGGATTAATGTTAAGACTTAATAACAATGCTTCACTTTATTCGCTTGAAGAAGAAATACGTGAAGCGATGGCCGATACAAACGGAAACCTTCTTTATGCAGATAATCCTGATTATGAATATCTGGATGTATCTGATGCAGCATTCAGTATTGTGACTACAGCTGATAAAGATATATGTGTTTACCAGACAGAAGGTAATAAGAATTCATATTATAAAGTTTTGAATGGTGAATCATACATTGAAACAACAAAAAGTGGAAAGAAAATCCTTCATAAGTTCGTAGGCTGGAGTGTATATAAATACGCAACGAAATCACAGTCTTCTCAGGTTATACATACACCAGGCTCAAATGAAAATATGCTTGATTTAATATATGAATACCAAGCAGTTAATGAGTTAGGATTAAATGATGAAGGTACACCAGCTAATTCTGTATTGTCAGATAAAGCAGATCAGATTATAAACAGAAGAGATGACCTTATAAATGCTGCGACAGATATTGCTGATAGAAAGATTGTTGTATATGCTATATGGGATGAATACCCATTAATGCAGGTTAAAGATATTGCAATTCTTTCAACTGATTTTGAAAATATTGCCGATAAAGCAATATTAGAAGAAAAAATTATAAAAGAAATAGAAACAGCAATTATTACAGATAAAGAAGATGGTAACTGGAACAAAGGCAGCAACAGAGATATTACAGTGTCAATAGACCAAATAAGTTTAACTAACGCATATGAATTCCTCAAGCAGAGATACGAATATATTAAAGATGGAAATACTATATATTCATCTACAGGAGCAACATCTGTTAATATTATAGTAACTGATAAGACAGGTAACAAAACGGCCCAGATAATTGAGGTATGGTTAAATGCAGCAAACCCAATGGTGGTTGAAAAACCCGGAAATGCAGAAAATGACCCAAACCCAATTAAAGCAGTTACTTCTTATGTAAGAGCTATTTCAAGAGAATTCTACGATAAGAGCGAAGAAGAAGGCGGATTGCTTACAGCATCGCGTTGGAAGACAGATGACGAATACAAGACAGAGCTTATAAATACATTTGATATTCTCGAAAAAGATGATGGTTATGACCAGATTTGGGTATTTAATGCGAACGAAGTAAAAGAAGTTCAAAATTACATAAAGGATAATGGCCTTGGCAATTCGGAGAAAATAGATGGATTAAGCGGATTCTTAGAGAAGTTCAAATCATGCAGAATTTATAAGAAATAAACAAGAAAAGTGCGGCATTGGCCGCACTTTTTGTAATTATAAAAAATCTATCATTTCAATAACTTATCAATTTTCTTGATATCCGTATCTTTCTCTTCATGAAATTGTTTCCTGCCATATTCAACCATCTCGTTTAACAGCTCTTTTGCTTTATCCAGCTTCTTTTTATCAGGATACGTATTGAATGCCTGAAGTAGATATTTTTGCGTATTTAACGATTTTTGGATATCTTTCAGGGATTGTTCGCCCTGAATTATACTGCCTTTTGTAAGCTGGAGGAAGTCCTCAATTTCCTTTAATTTGTATAATAATTCTTCCTGAAGTTTTTTATTTTTCTCTTTTTCTTTAGCAAGATCTTTTTCTTTTTCTTCATAATCTAATCTTAATTTTTCCTGAAGTTCCATATAATATCCAATTAAGTCAGATTCCTGTTTATTAATTTCTGCACTTAACTCATTCTTTTCTTTGAGATGTGAATAGTTTGCGTTTTCTATATCTTTCTCAACACGAGGAATATATCTTTCTGGAATAATGTCTCCATTATCTCTTAATTCATCTTCTCTCGGTTCAGCAATAATTTTTGCTTCCATTATAGCATTGCCGATAGTAGCTTCTCTAAATCTTGATAAATTCTCATATTTGTTAGCTTGTTTCCGATACGTCTTATATTTGTTTCCACGCATAAGTCCATATTTATCGCCGACTTCATTTGCAAAATCAGACTGAATTTGCCTTAAAGATTTAGGCCCGTCAATAAAGCTTTTGTAACATAAACGGCCTTTATCATTTATTGGAACAAAAATAAAATGGATATGTGGAGATTCTTCATCCATATGCAGCTCTGCATTAATAATGTTGTCTTCTCCAAATGTCTTTTTCGTAAATTCTACAGTGTCCTTTACCCAGGAATCTAAAGTTTTTTTATCCCATTCCGGTTTTGTATATGTAGCAACAACTTCTGCAGCACAAACAGCATTTTTCCTCACAAATGCATTATTTTTATTTATAATACTACGAAAGGCTTCATTATAACTATTATACTTTAATTCGACGACACTTTTATTGTCTTTAGATTTTTCTGGATTAACATTAGGAGGTGGAGAAGCAGTAGTATCTTCTCTCAAATTATGCATTTCTCTATATGCAAGCCCACCTTTTGAGTTGCTTAATGAGGTGATTTTTTCTACAGAATAAGCTATAGTATGTTTTCCCATTTTTAGTAGTTCCTTTCTAGTTTTATTAAAATATGACTAAAAAAGTGTATACGCAATTACAAAATGCTGTTTTGAAAATATCTGTCATTTTTTAATAAAAAAAAGAAAAAGGAGAAAGGAATGTTAAGTGCTTCAGAAATTAACGATTTAAAAATCCTAATAAGGGATTTTTGTCTTTACACAGGAGACCCTTTAAAGGATGCAAAAATTGATGAAAGAGTCTTTTCGCAGCCAGATTATAATTCGGCACATAGAGTCTTGATGGATATCTATGATGAAAAGTACTAAAAATAAACCACTCAGTAATTTTGAAAATAATTCAAAAACTGAGTGGTTTTTATTTTTGCTTATATATTTCATTTTCTAATTATATATTTTTAGGCATATTTTCCTTATATAAAAAATAAGGAGGAAAAATTTATGAACATAAAAGATTTATTGTCTTTGAAAAGAAACGGAAACAATTACATAATAACTAACGACGGCAAAGATGCCATCGTACTGGTTAACAGTTTAATTGAACCAGGCGAAAGTTTTCCAGCTACTCCTGCAGCTGTAGAGGCTATTATGAAAGCAGGAGGAACCCCTTACCGTATGAGAAATGCGATGCTGGTACAGGAAGGGAGATATGAGGCATCTCCTAAAAAGAGATTTGAACTGCCTCCAGAAAAATTGGTAATTCAGATCTTTTAACACAAAAAACGCCTATCGAAGATTTATGTTCTTCGATAAGCGTTTTTATTTTTCTTATATTTCAGGTTCATCTTCTTCGTATTGAATTTCATTTAGCCCTAAATACTTGTTGTATTGATTTTGCAAAACAAAACTAATGCGGCGAATAATCTCTGTATCATATATTTGTATGTTTTGAGGGAGAAAATCATTAACACTCAAATCTTTAGGAAGAGTAAAGTACTTTCCATACAAATTCTCGAAAGCTTCTTTTTGTTCAGTAAAATCTTTAGAAAATGGCTTCGCTTCTACTTTTTGAATTATTTTTTTATAATCCAAGGCGTTTTCTCCCCAATAGAATATTTGGTCTGACAATAATCCGGATCCATTATCGAAAAATGGTGCAGGAATAAATGAACCAGAATGTTCAATAAAAGCAATATTGTTAAAATGTAGATCGTCATTTAGTACAAACGCATCAAATTCTACACGACTAGTAAAATATCGTCCTAATTCTTCTTCGTCTATTCCTGTAAGACTAGCTGTATCTTTTACAAATGTTTCAATTGTATCAAGTAAAGTTTTTCTCTTACAGACACTTAAAACATCTTTACCATAATAAGTTTTGTATAAATTATCGACAGTAATGAGATTGCATTCTGAAGGTAGGAAATTTTCACTTATACAACCATTATAAATCTTCCCGTTATAATAAAATTGCTTCACACTATAAGGCACAAAACTTTCGATATTAGAAAAATATAATATATTGCTGGCTACAGCCTCTGCTAATCCTTCATACCCCCGGGCATCCAACTTACACCAATAATCAATATTATTTATATTTATCTTGAATTTTTCTTGTACACCTTTAGAATTATGCCCATTAAGCATTATTTTATCCTTGTCAGTTAAACGAATAATATCCATGTGTTATTATTCCTCCATTATTTTTAGCCACATATGATCTTCACACATACGACCTTCAGTTTTTCTGATAATCTGCCAGGGATCATATGAATCTACTCCTAATAAATGCAGTAATTCCTTACAATTAGGACGCTCTTTTGGAAAACAACGGCTTTCCAAAAACCTTTCCAGTTCATCCCAACTGACTTCTGTTTTTGGTCCAAAAGGATGATTTAAAAAATACGAACTTATATTTTTTATATATACTGGAGCTG
>JALERT010000227.1 GCA_022764445.1 Lachnospiraceae bacterium
AGGAGGTGACAAACTATAAATAGTCAAGTGTTCTTTGAAAGATTTTTGATTTATAAAAATGGGTAACCTTAATAAACCATCTGAATACGCCGCATTTCGGATGGATAGATAAATATATGTAGGAATAGCTTTTAGCGAAGTTTCTGAGTGTTAAAGTCTACATCTTGCCTCTCCAATGCGTAGATGACTCTGATCAGTTTCTTTGCTACATGAGTAATAGCTACCCTGTGCTTTTTGCCTTCTGCACGTTTCTTTGCATAGTAGGATGCAAAGGTTATATCAAAACGGATTAAAGGAAGGCACGCATTAAGAAGAACGTAACGAAGCTGTGAAGAACCATGCTTCACCATTCTGCCACCATGAGATTCTGTTCCAGAATCGTTAATGCCGGGTTCGATTCCGGCAAATGCAAGCATCTGACCGGGATTTGAAAAGTTTGATATGTCACCATATTCAGCATAAATAACAGCTGCTGAAATAGGACCGATACCGGGAATGGACATATAGTGAGGATGTACTTCTTCAATAAGTCTAGTAATCTCGGCTTCAAGGGTTTTGATTTCCTTGCAGAGAGAGTTGTATAGGGTCAGTAAACTGTTTAATTCAATGTCAAAGATAGAATTATTGACACCGACTGTGTTGGCAGCCAGTTCTTTTAAGCGAAGGAATTGTTGTATAGAAAACTTACCTCTTGAAATACAACGGAGCTTGTCATAAGATGCAGAATTCATATGAGCCATTTTTTCGGCCGAGCCGTAGTTTTCAAGGAGATAGATGGCCGTTTTGGAAAGACGCTCATTGAAAAATGGTTTAAATTCCGGAAAGGTATGATCTAAAACATTTGTGATCTTTACAAGATAAAAAGAACGCTGTCGAATCAGTCTGTCTCGTAAACGGGTTAGTGACTTTAAGGAATAAGCGTGGTAAAATCCTTTTGAATGGGGTTTGTACTCAACTGTCATTAACCACCGTGCTATTGATTCGCAGTCAACAGAATCGGTTTTGGTTCGCCTTAAAGTTGTAGACTTTTTATATTCCTTGATGAGAACTGGATTAATTTCCATAAAGCTGTGGTGAGCGTTTTCGAGGAAAAGTTCGAGATTGAGGGCATAATGGGAAGTTGATTCAAACCCTATTTTTATATCCTCAGGATTGGAGAGAGAATTAAAAGTAGAAAGCAGATGTTCAAAACCATCTTTGTCATTAGTAATGGTAAATTTAGAAACAATCTGCTGATCGGCTGCAGAAATGATGCAGCAATCATGTTTGTACTTGGAAATGTCAATTCCAACAAAGTACATGGACATAGAGATTTACCTCCTGAAATAATATTTAGCACTGCTGTCTTCCACAGAGAATTCGGCTGTGTAATCACGTAAATAGAAACGTCAAGCGTTAACAAACTAATTACCAGTAATAGACGAAAAGCTGTGGTCTGAGTCACCTCCGAACAGTCAAAGCTGTAGTAATATAGGTACAGATCCACAGTGCTTTAAGTATTATAATGGAGTATTCAATAAAACCCAAGAGATTGGGAGAAAGGAGAATAATCCATTACCCTCAAAAGAGGATAATTGGATTATACGTAAGAATATGGTAGATGCAGTAATTATCGGTGGTGGTCCAGCTGGAGTATCAGCAGGAACAGTTTTGCAAAGGAAAGGGTATAAGACTTGTATAATAGATACACGGATTTTTCCAAGGGAAAAACTATGTGCAGGTGTATTAACTGTAAAATCCATTAAACTGATTCAGCATATTTATAAAGATCTGAATTTTGATAATATGGATGTGAGGGATATACATAAAATTGAACTATTATATAACAGTAAAGTTATTGGAAAGTATACAGTAGATAATGCTTATAGAGTGATTAACAGAACCGAATTCGATAATGAACTGCTGAAATATTATAAGAGTGTCGGCGGTATGGTATGTGATGGACAAAAGGATTACAAAATTGTTTATGAAAAAAGTGTAGTGGTGCTATCTGATGGTACAGAGATTCCATATCGTGTTTTAATAGGTGCTGATGGCATTAACAGTAAAGTAAGATCTTATGTAGGGCGTTCGTGGAAAGCTTCTGTTCTGTGTTTTGAGAAATTTATTACTAATCTTTCAGATGAAGATGCCATAAAAATAGATTTTGCTGGAATCCTCGGAGGATATTCGTGGAGAATCCCTGGTAAGGATAGAATTGGCGTAGGTCTTGGTGAGTTTTATATTAGGGGAATGAAGAAAAAGCCTACCAGATATAGGAGATATTTTGAGAGTCAGGGAGTTAATGATATAAATAGTATAAAGGGAGCCTTTGTATCATATGGAAATTTTGTGCGAAAACCAATAAAAAATAATGTACTATTAGCTGGTGATGCCGCCGGTTTGATAGATGCAATGACAGGAGAAGGAATATATTTTGCTATTGAATCCGGACGACAGGCTTCATTGGCAATTATAGATTATATCGAAAGGAATATTCCTCTAACTACCTATGTTGGCAGAATTGGGAAAATACATAAAAAAATGAGAGAACAAAGCATATACAATAAATTGCTGTATGTTCCAATATTCCAATGGATAAGCTTAGGATATATAAGAAAAAATCCCGAATTTGTGAAAAGTGTATTAGACAATGCAGTTTCATCATATCATACGGGATATATGAAAGAAATACAACGGAATAAAGTGTAGGTTATTATATAGAGTATGCTGATTAACAAGTTAATCAAAGATAGGGTTAATTTATCTATAAATAATTGAAAAGAGCAATCTCTAAAAGACTCAACTAAGATTGCTCCTATAAAAATTAAATGTGAAAATCTTTCCGGGGATGCTTTGTAGCAAGGATGTCTCTTTGTTTAGACACTGTAACATGTGTATAAATCTCTGTAATATTAATGG
>JALERT010000032.1 GCA_022764445.1 Lachnospiraceae bacterium
TAAAATTTTGCTCAAAATCAGGGTATTTTACTTATTGCAAAAAAATTGCAAATTTGAGTAACACCCCGCGAGTCCAGTGTTTATAAGGGTTTGCGGAGGTCGAAAAAAGTCGGAAAAATTTGTCTCGACAAAGGGTACCATCACGATTACCTCTAACATTTCGGGTGTAGGCATCAAAGTTGTAAGCGGTACAGCAGTATATACAGCAGGTACAGCAGAGGGAACTTCATTTACTACTCCAAAACTTGCTAATGGTACATATGAAGTTGTAGTAAGCAAAGATGGCTATGAAGATGTTGTGGTGCCAGTTGTTGTAGATGGTGATACTGATGTGTCTGTTGAACTTAAGACTGCCGCTTTAGCAGTTGAATCAGTTAAGGCTATTAATGCTAAGCAGATTGAAGTTAAGTTCAATCATGTGATGGATAGAGCTACTGTAGAAAAAAATGATAACTACAAAATTGAACCAATTAATAAACAGGATGTATTCCCAACAGAAAATAACATCAAAGATATTACATTACAGGACGATGCAAAAACAGCTATAATTACAGTTGGAAAAACTTCAGCTGAGGCTTCAGATGATGATAATATTAAGATGATTAATGGTTACGAATATGAAGTTACAGTTCGTAAAGAAATCAAGTCAGCTGCTGGAAAGGAGCTTACTGATAAGTCAGTTACAAAGATAATATCAAATGATTCTACTCGTCCGGTCACTACAGAAATTAAGACATTGACTCCAAGTTTATTACAGGTGACATTTAGCGAGCCGGTTATTATTAAAGATACTTATCAAGTATTGGGCAATAACATAGAATTTGTTACTGTTGATTCTACAGGTAAAGAATTGGATGATGTCTTAAATAAAGTAGTTAGGGGTAGTAGTGTGCTCTCAACTTCTAATAATAAAACATCTTATATTATAAAGTTAGATAGCAATTTGAAGCAGGGATCTAACTACAACTTATATGTTGGTGGTGGTAATGGAATAGCAGATTATGCAGGATTAAAACTTACTGCTGAGAAACATACATTTGCATATGAGGCTGATAAAGAAGTTACAACTGTTAAGAATTTCACATTGTTAGACGGAAAGACTGCGAAGGTTACATTCACGAAGCCGATTGATGTAAAGCGCAAGGGTATTGAAGTATATTACAATAACGATGGTGTCCAGGGAAATATAATAGCGTCAGGTAAAGTGAAAGAATTTGATGATGCACAGTCAATCAAAGTGGAATTTGATAAACTTATCCCAGCAGGTTCTAAGTATTTCTTTGTTGATGGAGTTTATGATTTGGCTGAAAATAAGGTTGAGATTGGTAGATTTAATGTTACAGTACCTGAGTATAAGACTGCTGAAGTTTCATCAGTTAAATTAGCTAATAAGACTACTATTGAAGTTGTATTCAATCAGGACATTGATGATGAGAAATCATATTTCAAAAAAGATGACTTAACGCACAACAATAAGGTAAGAGCTAATATTGTTCTTAAAGACAAAGATGGAAAATCTGTTGATATCAAAGATATTCAGCCTGGAAAAAATAGTAAGGAAGATCCTGATTATACAAAACGTGTAATCACACTTTACAATGATCTTGGTGAAGGTAACAATACATTAACTATTGAGAACTTAGTTGATGAATTAGGAAGAGCAGTAACTGCTTACAAAGGAACAGTTTCTTATGCAAGCTCTACTGAATTTTCTGCTAAATTAAAAGCTGGAAAATCTGAAGATGATGACAAAACGGTAGCAGTTTTATCAATCGATGAGTCAAAGGTTGTACCAACACAGGCAAGTGTAGAGAATTTAAAGAACTGGACTGTTGATACAATATATGGAAAGAAAACTTTAGCAGAAGTTTCCGGAGCCAAAGTGAAAATGGTTTCAAATGATGTTTATATTGTTGAAGCTGATAAGGATGCATTCAAGGCAGACAGTGCAGTTGTACTTTCAAATCTTCAGACAGCTGCAGGACTTACAATTCCATCAACTACTGTAGTAGCAGGAGATAAAGTAAATGATATTAAATCATTAGCAGAAGCAAAGGGCGATATGTCATTTGATGGAACAACGGCTACTATTAACTTAAAGAATTTAGTTATTGGTTCATTCAGTTCTTCAGATTTCATACTTTCTGCAACTAAGACAGATGGTAATCCTGTTACAGCCAATGATTATACAGTTTCTTACAGCAATGATACAGCTAAAGATGCCTTTGCATCAAAGATTGTTGTTAAGTTAAATAACAATGTTAAACTTAACACTGATGATCCTATTGCATTAAAGACAGCTGCAAGAACTTCTACAACGGATATATTTGGTAGAAAGTTACAGGCAGGTGCCGCTATATCAATTATGGATACAACAAAAGCTGCTGTTACAGGTGCTTATATAGCTAATACGGATAATACAGGTGCAACTATTAATATTAACTTAAATAAATATGTTACTATTGATGGAACTCATAAATTAGCTCCAAAAGATTTTACAGTTGTAACTAAGGATTCTAAGCAGACAATAAATGTAGATAATGCAACTATTGCAGGCAAAGTATTAACAATTACATTGGAAGATATATCTCAGAAGCTTTATAAAGATGTTCTTGAAAAAGAAGAAGTTACAGTTTCATTTACTAAGAAATTAACTACAGCTGATGTTGCTTCAACTATGAGCGCAACAACTAACTCATTGAGATTAACAAAGGTTGCTTTCGGAGCCGGTAAGTCAGCAGAAAAGCTTGAAGGCGATGAGACAATTACATTCACATACAACAAGACTTTAAATCAGGATTTATTAAAGGATGTTAATCAGGCAAGTGCTAAAGTAGTGGTAACTGCAGATGCTTCACAAAAAATTGAAACTGAATTAGGTTCATTTGTTGTAGATACTGGTAAGTTATTTAAAGACAGTGTAGATATTCCTGCTAAGTATGAAATTTCAGGAAATACAGTTAAAATTACATTATCAGCAGCTGATACAAATGAAGTAGTTCCAACAGATCCGAATGCTTGGGAAAATTTAGCAGTATCTTACAGTAATGCTGATGCAGCAACTGGTATTTCTCAACTTACTTTAGCTAAGGTTCAGGCTCTTGACGGAACATTTGCAACTGTCAGCACAAATGATAGTGTTATAAACGATGCAAGCAAGCTTACAACCGGAGATATAATTTCATATGCAAGTATTGAATCTGCAATCAAGGCATACGAAGATTCATTAAAGGTATTTATGTATGAAGATGATGTAAAAGCAGCAAAAGTGGCTCAGAAAAATGCTAAGGATGCTATTGCAAAAGCTTCTTCTGCTACAGCTGAATACTATACTGATTCAATAACTGACGATGATACAGCATTTATAAATTATAGCAAAATGTTTGATGTATACACAACTTTAAAACCTGCTAAATTACAGGCAATTTTAAATGATAGTGCTATTACTAGCTTACCAAAAACTGGTGATACATTAGAATCAACTTTGACAGGCAATGATGCAACTATTAGATATTATAATGTTGATAGTAATTCAGAAATTACCGAGAAAGCAACACTTACTACAAGACCAGCAGAAGGTGTAGTTAAGGTAAAAGTTACTATAGCATCTTCTGACAAAACACAGGATGTATACTTTACTGTAACAATTCCAGCAACCGGAGATATAACAGTTAAATAATTAACATTCTAAACAAACTTATAAAACCATCAGTTCCACTTTTTAAGTGGTGGAACTGGTGGTTTTTTCTTAGTGTGACTAATTATATATTAAACCTGTATTTTTAAATTGCTTTGATTTTCTATAAATCGTATCGTTCACAAAATTCCTTTGCAGTAATAATACCGACATCCGTAACTACCTCAATTTCAAACGTTACAGTTAACACCTAACATTTCCGTCTTGTTGCATTATGAAAAATTAGGTATAATATAATTAGAATCAGTAAATCAAAAGGATGTGAGAAGTATTTTTGAACAACTACAAAAAAGAACCACGAAAAAGTTAATTACTGAGGAAGCGATTGAACGGATAAAAGTGATTTCTGTTGATGAATTTGATGAGGAAGAAAACGAAAAAATCCAACAACTGCACAAACAATTATTATCTCTTGCTTCTCAAGAAGAAGCAAAGGAGTTGATTTGTACTGCACCACAAAAAAGCTTAGTATTTTTGCATAATCATCCAAAAAATTCTATTTTCTTGGAAAGAGATTTAGAATCTTTCTTTACCGCAGACAGCATTTTGTCAATGTCTGTTGTTTGTAATACCGGATTTGTATATTTGCTTACGAAAGAGCAAAGTTCTGAGAAGTACCAGTCACTTGTGACATATATAAAAGTGTCAGTTGGTGCTGTAAAAGATGTTGAAGTATATGTTGCAAAGGGTGCTACTAATGGTGCTATCGCAAAGAGCATAGCAGAGACAGAGTTTGTAGGATATACAGTTACGACAACCGAATCTAAGACGGAAAAAGATGCAACATTGACATTTACAGCAAATGTGGCAGGAAATACAGATGATGATTTTGATGTAGAAATTGATTCATGTGGTTATACAGAATTAAATGTTGGTGAAGCCAAAAAGACAGCTGTGCAGGAATCAACTGCTAACACAGCTGGAAAAGTTGAATTTACTGTAAAAAATGATGTTGCAAATGGAACTGCTAATGTAGTAGGTACATTAAACATAACGGTTACTATTGGAAAAGGTGAAAATGCTAAGACATTTAACAAAGGAATAGCTATCAAAGCTTATAGTACTGCAGCTAGTATTGCTCAAGCTATAGCAGAAGCAATCGAAAATAGTTCAGATACTAGTACAGCAAATAATAAATAACCAGCCATATCACTTGCCTGATTTTTCATCTGCTGCGTTGTCGTCAATCAACGATGCCACCGCATCGCCTCGTTCAACCGCCTTGCAGATGAACATATATCCTGCGTTGTTTTACCAAATATCAACGTGTCAGTACACTAGCAATGATATAGATGGTCTTGTTACAGCATCTAATGACGGTTCTAAAGTGACAATTATTCATGACACAGATGGAGCAGATAATGATGTAACATTCTCAAGTACATTTGTAAAAGGTTCATCAAAATAATTAACTGATTATTGGTGATAAATATTGATAATGTTTTAGAAGACATTCAATGATAAGCCGGATTCAAGTATAAAAAAGAGAATCGTCAGAAATGGCGGTTCTCTTTTTTGATGTGGATCAAATGTATTTTAGTGGTTTTCTTCAAAATTCTTTGTATTGGATGTAATGATATATGTTCCATTGCTTTATAAGTCAGATCCTTCCACAATCTGTCATACGTTGCTTATTAAAAATACCAATACATCTTATAAAGCTTAAATACTTGTGTTTGGTGTTGTAATGATTTTTATAGGACTTACTGTTAGCAGGATTGGCATTTCAATACGCATCAAAGATACTTTATATTGATAAAACATTATTTTACAATGATACGATTAGTAAAATAAAGGATGAAAATCAGAAAAAAAGAATGAATTATACGCAAGTGCTTCAAAACAAGATTAAAAAATGAGTCACAATCCCTATAATGATGTAATGTTTTTACATGGAATGTGGCTCATAATATTGTCATCAATATTAGTACATATCTAAATTATTCTCTGACATATCATTTAACATGGAAATTGTTTTTATCACTTAATTATTATAATTCTCCCATCTTCGATGGGTCCCTCCTTAGGATAACAATCATTCACTTCGTTCATGATGATTCCTACCTCACGACTTTCTAAATATTCCTTCAAAACATTTTGCTCTTTACATATACGGATTGTTTCTTCAATTGCTTTACGTGTCCTGCCATACTGCTTCCGCTGCTCGTCATAAACTTTTGTAAATAATACATACTGACCGATTATATCGTCTTCATTATCTCCATAAATCATCTTCACCTTTACATCAAGTGATATATCTTATATATCTGTTAAGAATTCTTCAGATAATATCATTTCTTTAGGTCTTTCTTTATGATCTCCTGTGTAGATTACATATAACTCAGGTTTTGGGATGCTGATTTTCTTTGAAGAATATACATCAAGATTTCTTTCGTTGATGTAATTCTGATACGTTGTTGCCACATACAGAAGGGGTCTTATAAGTATATTCGGTGACCATGTGCTCTGTGCCTCGAATAAGATAATCAGCCTGTCTCCCACACGAACCCCTAAGTCATTATAGAGGTCGTTGACTAATACATTCTTTATTGTAATATCGGTCAGATCGTCTATCTATTATACCGGTGTCTTCAGGATGAAGTGATAAATAAACTCCAAAAGATATTTCTTTTCTAATCATTCTTTGGCATATTGATATTAATTGTTACAGGAACTTCATCCCAATATTTCTGAACAATTTCTGTCGCATCTTTCTCGGAATATCCATACATTTTCATGATATTTTGGATAGCCGCATCAATTGAACCATCAATCTGCCTGTATACAGTAATTATATTGGCAATTGCCTGTTCAGTTGTTTTTTCTCGTTCTTCCCGCCGAATAGCAGCATCATGATTTCTTGCTATCTGTTCCTCATCAAATAATGTCATCATCATTGTGACCACCTCTCCTTCTCGACTTTCTAAATATTCCTTCAAAACATTTCGCTCTTTACATATACGTATTGTTTCTTCAATTGCTTTACGTGTCCTGCCATACAGTTTCCGTTGCTCGTCATACACTTTTGTAAATATTACATACTGACCAATTATATCGTCTTCATTATCTCCATAAATCATCTTCACCTTTACATCAAGTGATATATCTTCTGCATCTTTGAAAAATTCCTTAGATAACTGTAATTCTCTTGGTCTTTCTTTATGCTCTCCTGTGTAGATTACATATAACTCAGGTTTTGGAATACTGATTTTCTTTGAAGAATATACATCAAGATTTCTTTCGTTGATGTAATTCTGATATGTTGTTGCTACATACAGAAGGGAGCGTATAAGTATATTCGGCGACCATGTGCTCTGTGCCTCGACTAAGATAATCAGTCTGTCTCCAACACGAAAACCTAAATCATTATAAAGGTCGTTGACTAATACATTCTCTATTGTAATATCGGTCAGATCGTCTTCAGTTATACCGGTATCTTCAGGATGAAGTGCTAAATACAACTCGAGAAGATATTTTTTGTTGCTGAATAAATCCGTGAAAACACAATCCTTTATGTTTCTTTTTACAACAACTTTATTATCGTTTGAAACAGTTGGATTTTCTTCAGTTTTTTCTTTCTGTACTTTTTTGCTCAAAAAATTACCGCCTCCATGACTTTATTCATTATGTTTTTATTTGCTATATATTTGGTCGTTATTTTATTTGTTGTCTTTATTATACAAGAGGAAAAATGGTGTGACAAGAAGGAGATTTTTACAAATGATGTTGTAGCAAACATATTGTTACTGTTCACACCCTATAAATTTTAGTTGTATAAATTGCTGAATTTTATTTTTTTATTTTGTGGATAAACAAAAGCGTTTATAAATACCTTGTTGATGGTTTTTCATAAATGCTTTTTTTCTACTTATTTATTCGCCTTTTTAAGATAATTCATATTAATATTTCACTTTATTATTAAATTTTGACAGTTCTATCCTTAGTTTTTCCTAGTTATCCACAGTCAAAATGACGAGGGAATTTTGACTCTCAATTTGCCTTTTTTTCTTTTTAGGTTACAATTACTTATAGTAAGCGGGGTGAAATATATGTACTTTAATGAACTTGATAAAGAAACGCAGGAATATATTAAAAGTCTGGAGCATCAGCTTGATATTCAGAATGAGCTGATTGATGCACAGAAAGAAATCATTGATAATCTTAAGATTCAGAATGAACAGTACGAAAAATATGCAAAAAAAATCAACGAAATGTTAGATTTTCTAAGTATAGCAGAAAAGGAGTAAGCCATGAATATTTCATTTGAATATATTACAAACCTTGAATATCGTTTAAAAGCAGCTTTAAATGAAATAGCTGCTTTTAAGAGTGGAGAAAAATATATTCAGATTGAAGAATATTTCTGGGGCATAATTCACAAATATGAAGCACAGATTAAGGATTTGAAAAAAGAGCTTGCAAAAGCACATGCAGAAACAGTTACTGTACGTAATTACTGGTTTGATGTTGCAAATGATATGGAGAATGAAAAGCATAGGGAAATTAACAAAGTTACAAAAAAAATAAAAATATGGAAAAGCGTGCATTAAAAGCTGAGAAACAAAGAGATGATGCGCTTGATAAGATAACTGAGCAGAGAAAAGAGATTTATCGTCTGGGAATTGAACTGGAAGAAGAAAAAGGCAGACTCCAAAAACTCACTGCTCAGCTAAACCATAATTATGAGAATTCATCAATTCCTTCATCCATGACCATTAAAAAGAAAAAATATCAAACAGCCGTGAAAAGACAGGAAGAAAACAGGGTGCCCAGATGGGACACAAAGGGCATGGACGAAAGAAACATTTATGGATGCAATACCTGCACTTTTAAAATCGAAATTGCAAGCGGCATAATTGACCGAACATTGACAATTGAATAGCTGCCAGGTATTGAATTGTCAAGATGCATAGCTAAAATTTATGTGCGAAGTTTGAGATTTTTATATATAAAAATCTTGTTTTAAAATGAGCCACAATTCATGTTATTTATCATGATTGCGGCTCACTTATTATTTTTTTGAAGAAACTTTTTCATTTATACTAATGCGTATTTTTCTTTCTTCTTTATAACTTTTTCAACTTCATCTACACTTATTTCCGCAACTTTAGCTATCTGCTCTAATGTATAGCCTTCCTGATACATATTCCATATAAACTTTTCATTAGTTCTATCCTCAATTCCCTGACCAAGATTGCACATGACGTTCACATCCTTCCTTAAATCATCATTTAACACGATATCGTATTCATTTTCAAGTATATCATATTTTTGGCTTGTTTCAAGTTTATCCGATAACAACGCAGTAATTAAGCGGTGCAGTTCATACCGTTTATCATGCTTAGGAAGTTCGTTTGTAATTCCGATTAAAACTATGTTTAATAAATCAATATTGCCTTCCCAGTTATATGGTTCTAAAAGTTCATCCTTTGTGAGATGAATGTGGCTCATGATATTATTATTCATATTCATACAGATCCATATGCTGAATACCTGCTTAATATCATCATAGTTAGTATTAATAAAGTCTCTTTCTTTCTGTGACGATACAAGGCGGCTTACATAAAAGACTGCCCTGTTTAATATCTTATAATCATCCGGAACATCCTTTTGAGCTTCTATATTGACTATAATCTTTGACAGTCCGTCTTTCATACGTACATAAAAAATTATATCAAATCTAATAAGACCCTCGTTGATTTCTGAGTTTTCCGTATTAAGACCGACTATCCTCTTTCCTTTTCCATCAGTTTTGGAAGATTTGGCAACCCCAGGCTCTGCTGACAACATACCGGCAGAGTTCGTAAGCCCCGGTTCTACAGGTACAACGCTTATATAAGGCTCGCCTTCTATGTATTGCACTACATCTTTTGGATTCATATCCTTAAACTCATTGACTGTCTTAACTAATATATGTGCAAGCACGTCCTTCTGTGCCAGTAAACGCTTGGCATATTCGTCATACTGTGCCTTATCATCAGCAGCCGCTACTGCATTTTTTATCTCTGTATTCAAATTGACATCCCTACTTCTTTTGCGTATTTGTATCTTATTTTCACATACTTTGGCAATATCATTTTAATTCATAAGTAATTAACTATATTACATCTAATTAAAGTTATCTATCGTAATATAATATATCATTATCATTCTAGAAAAGATATATGTAATGTCACTAAAAATCCAATGATATTTTTATAAAAATTAATAAAAGAACGAATTAATAATAAATTACAAAACTCATTAAAAACACCCCAAAAAAACCACTCGCATAACTCTAGTAACCACCCCAGTAACAATGTTACTCTCCCACACTTTTAATATCATATGCCACAAAAAACATTTCTTATGTTAATTTAATGGTGATTTAATGTTAAAATTTTGTCCAAAATCAGGGTATTTTACTTATTGCAAAAAAATTGCAAATGTTACTCGTACCCCGCGAGTCCAGTGTTTATAAGGCTTCGGGAGGTCGAAAAAAGTCGGAAAAATTTGTCTCGACAAAGGGTACCATTAGTGTAACTACTAACATCACGGGTGCAGCAGTTGAAATTTATGACGGTCCAACACTCGTAACAACAGGTTCTACAATGTCTGGATATACATATACAACAGATAAGATTAAGTATGGTACATACGTTGTAACAGTTAAGAAAGACGGTTACAAGGACTTCACTCAGACAGTTGTATTAAACGCTGATGATGCTAAGGTTGATGCAAAGCTTGAATCAGTTAATGA
>JALERT010000141.1 GCA_022764445.1 Lachnospiraceae bacterium
AAGAAACGCTGCATTCTGAGTAGGTGTTGTCTCACCACTCATTATCTCATTCATTACACTGTATGCCTCATCATACGTTAAATCCTCTTTACTTACAATCTTTGCAATAGCTTCTTTTATCATAACTTTTGTCTCCTTTACTTTGTTGTATAATTTAGAAAATTATTAAGCATCTTTTTTCCTTCCGGTGTCATAATTGATTCAGGATGGAACTGGACTCCGAATATCGGATATTTCTTATGCTGTACTGCCATAACTTCACCATCAGTAGTTTTTGCTGTTATCAAGAGTTCATCAGGTAATGTGTCTTCATCTACAGCAAGTGAATGATATCTTGCGACGAGTTCAGTTTCAGAACAATCTTTAAACAACGGACATTTTTTATCAAATTTCGCCTCCGACTGCTTACCATGCATAAGTTCCTTTGCATAGATAATCTTTGCACCAAATGCCTGACATATTGCCTGATGACCAAGGCATACACCGAGCGTCGGTATTTCTTTGCCAAGTGTCTTTGCAGCCTCTACGATAACACCTGCATCCTCCGGTCTTCCAGGTCCCGGTGATAATATAATGTGAGATGGTTTTAACTTTCTAATCTCATCGATACTCATCTCATCATTTCGTATAACCTTGATATCAGGATTAATTTCACCTATAAATTGATAGAGATTATAAGAAAAGCTGTCATAATTATCAATAAGTAAAATCATTCTTCCACCTCCCCTGCAAGCTTAAGAGCATTTACTACCGCTTTAGCTTTATTGATGCACTCCTGATATTCTTTCTCAGGTACAGAGTCTGCAACAATACCGGCACCACTTCTTATAAATACTTTTCCATTCTTTTTGTATGCGATACGAATTGCGATGCATGTATCCATATTGCCCGTAAAGTCTATGTAACCAATGGCACCACCGTAAATTCCTCTTTTATTATTTTCAAGTTCTCCTATAATCTGACATGCTCTAATCTTAGGAGCTCCTGAAAGAGTACCGGCTGGTAGTACTGCTTCAATGGCATCAAGTGCATCATACTCTTCCTTTATCTGACCGGTTACAGTAGAACCTATATGCATAACATGTGAATACCTCTCTATCTCATGAAGTTTCGTAACATTAACCGTTCCAAATTTACTAATCTTACCAAGGTCATTTCTTCCAAGATCAACAAGCATGTTATGTTCTGCAAGCTCCTTTTTATCTGCAAGAAGCTCTTCTTCAAGCGCCTTGTCTTCTTCGTCATTCTTTCCTCTTGGTCTTGTTCCCGCCAGAGGGAATGTATTTAATTCTCCGTTGTGAAGTTTTACAAGAGTCTCCGGCGATGCTCCCGCCACCTCAACATCTGTTCCAGAGAAATAAAACATATATGGTGATGGATTTATAGTCCTAAGAACCCTGTAAGTATTTAAAAGACTTCCCTCAAACGGAGCACTTAATCTGTTAGATAATACAATCTGGAAAATATCTCCTTCTCTTATATAATTCTTTGCTTTTTCCACCATTTCACAGTAACTTTCCTTATCAAAAAGCGGTGTAACTTCTCCAAGAAGATGACCACCCGGTTCCTCTTTTTTCTTTCCGTTTTGAAGAAGTTCACGTAACTGTTCAAGCTCCATAATAGCTTTATTATATCCCGTCTCCGGCTCTGACAGATCCATATTTACTATTAATATAAGCTTTTGTCTGAAATTATCAAATGCAATGACTTTATCAAAAAGCATCAGGTCTACATCTTTAAAATTCTCTGTATCCTCTACCTTGCATTTTGTACTAGGCTCACTATATGTAAGATAATCATATGAAAAGTATCCGACCAGTCCTCCTGTAAATGGCGGCATATAATCAAATTTCGGACTCTTATAATTATCAAGAATCTGTCTTATATAAGATGATGGATTGTCAGTATGTACCGTTACATCTCCTATCTTCATATCACCTTCACTGCATGTAATCTCAAGCACAGGCTCGAATCCTAAAAATGTATATCTTCCCCACTTTTCTTTTTCTGCTACTGACTCAAGCATATAACAATGTGTAGATACATTTTTAAGAATCTTCATTGCCTCTATCGGTGTAAGTATATCTGATAAGATTTCACAGCTTACCGGGACTTTTTTATATTTTCCCTGTCTGGCAATCTCTTTTACTGTCTCTAAATCTGGTTGATATTTCATAAAAAACCTCCTTCAGCTTAATATGTACTCGAGTACATTGACTGTCAAAGGAGGTTTTATTACACAAATTATAAATCAAAAAACGTCCCCGACAGAACTATATCTTCTGTCAAGGACGAATAATAATCACATCTTAAATGCCACTTATCCGCGGTGCCACCTTGATTTCATGAGAACGACCTCATGCACTTAACAGGATACCTTCATATCCCCGACAACTAACGTATGCCTACACGTCGCAGAATACTGGATGCACTTAATGCATTTTTGACTGCGCCCTCCGCGGTCCATTTGACAACTTGTTTCTCACCTGTTCTCAGCAACACAGGCTCTCTGTAAAGGCATCATTGCCGTTATCTCCGCATCAACGGTTTCTCTAAAACAATTTATGTATTATTATACACGTACTATAGGAATTGTCAACATTAATTTATTGGTTTAACAAACAACAGCAAAGCAAATATCATTACATCAGATATCGGTGAAGGTTATTTAATATATTATAGTTTATATCGTGTTATATCTAACCAATTAGATGGGAAATGCATTGCCTGAAGCAATTTGTTTTTTTGAGTTGCAGATGTGGTAGTTGAGAAGGTATTAAACAATTTTATTAATTCTTTCTTTAGTACATTAAATTCTTCTTTATCCAATAAGTATCGAAAAGCTATGAGCAACGCAAACATATCATGCTTACCATAAAGATACTGGGTTCCTTTTTTGGGTATCCTCATTTTCTTATGCAATGCGGTGTCAGGAATCTCGAATCTAGTTTCAAACGAAAACAAACGCTCGTTATGTGCGCATATATTACGAAAGATGGTAAGCACCTTTAGGTACTGAATTAATTCTTTTTCTGTAATATTGTCATAATGTATGCTAATCTTAGATTTTATGCTTGGAAGCATAAAAGAATACATTTTCGAAGTTTGTCCAAGAGTAAGAGTTTTCATTATTACCCATAATGGAACATTACCATATGTGTTTCTCTGATATACTACATAACTATGCTCAATGTTCTGATTGGCTTCGTATGACAATATAGATATCAGTTTAGAAATATCACGACTGTTTTTCTTGGAAACATTGTAGTTAACAGGTGTTAAATACGCTGACTGATTTTCAGAAAAAACTTCACAGAATGAATAAGAAATTAATGAGCGGATTTTTTGTTCGACATGACAAATAAATTTGAATACAAGAGAACGGAGATTTTCATCAAATTCATATAATGCAACAATATCCGTAAAATATATACCTTCCTCATATGTTCTTGTCATTGGATTGTAAAATATATCTTTGTATCCATCGATTAAGGAGTAGTAGCCAATATCATGTAACTTTCTCTCGGCATATGACAAATCAGAAATATTAAGTTGTTTTTTCTGAGTCAGAACATTTAATTGATCAGAGTATGTAATAAAAGGTTTGATTGCTTTCTTTGGCATATTTTTCTCCATATATTTTTGTACAAAAAAAGGAAGGCCCGCAGGTCTTCCTTCCGGTCGCAGGCATCGCAAGTTTCTGCAACCTGATCACTAGCAAATATGATACCACTAATATCCACTAAATGCAAGTGGTATTTGGGTTAAATCTGCAATAATATTATATGATAGAATAAAAGTTTTATGATAACTTTTATTTGAAATATAATTATCTTTTTTGATGAATGATAAGTCTTTGCTCCTAATGTACTGGAAGTTGATGTACTAATCGTATCTGTATACTTGCGGATAATTGTGAGAAACAACATCAATT
>JALERT010000184.1 GCA_022764445.1 Lachnospiraceae bacterium
TACGGAACCAATAACAGCAGCAGCACCAGGAACTGTGTAATAAACGGAAGTGCCTACAAATGGGTGCTGACCAACTAATAACATATATTTAGGTGTAGTAATAACACTATCTTCCTCAGTAACCTTAACTAAAGCATCAGGTAATACAATAGAGTACTTACCGCCAGCTATTAATTTAGAACCATCAGCACTAAGCATATCATTATTAGTTACAGTTAATTTAATTGACTTCTTGTCATCACCAAGTGCAGGTATTATTTCCTCAGAATAAGTTACACCCTCTTCATTAACATACTTAACTGTCGCTTTTTTGCCTGCTGTATATTCAATATTTGCTGCATCACCTGCAAATGGAGCATCATTGAACTTAATTGTAATTACTTTGTCAACGCTTGTAATTGCATCAGTTGCTGAGCTTATTACAGGAGCAGTTGTATCTTTCTTGAATGTTAAAGACTTTGTTGTTTCCTTGCCAAATTTCAAATCAGTATCACTAGTGATAGAACCAGATTTAGTGGCAAAGTTATCAATTACGATCTCTTTATTCATGATGTTAGCACTCTTATATGCAAGTCTACCATCATCTGTATTACTAGTCGTAGCTGTAGCATCTACTACAAATGTCCACTCAGTATGTGCTGGAGTTGTAGCTGTTGCTGGCACATCTTCAGCCTTCATATCAGCTTTTTTTAATTCAATATCTTTATATGCACCATTTGCTCCTTCCGAAGTATTAAATGCACCATTCTTTATTGTAGCAATTACATTAGTATTATTAGAGGCATCTGCACCTTTAACACCTACGAATTTAGTATTAAATACAACCTTGAATGCATTGTCAGCAATCTGCTGGATATCAGTCACAACAGGTGTAACAGCTTCTGCAGGATCTGCAGGATCTGTAATTTTAAATGTATATTCCTTAGTATTATCAGACAATACATTTCCATTCAAATCTTCTGCACCTACGATTGCAAATGTATGTTCACCTTTATCTAAGTCTGTTGTTGCAATAGAAATCTTTGAATGTAAAGCTACTGTATCATTCTTTGTAACATCTGTTATAGAAGTTGTAACATCCTTACCATCAAGATATACTTTAGCTTTAGAATTAGCGCCTTTTAATTCACTCATTGGTTCAGTAAAGTTTATATTTAATGTTCCATTTTTAACAACACTCTTATCGTAGTCCTTTACAGAAGGTCTTACAGTATCCTGTAATATATCTGTCATGTAAGAAACATCTGAGAATTTACCACTGGCATCAACAACGTCTAAAGCTTCAACTTCGTATGTTTCGTTAAGTTTTAAACCTAAACCTGTATTAGCAGCATCTGTTAATTTAGATCCGTCTTTTGACTCAATGACAACAGTTTTTTTATCTGATAAAACATATGCTGTCCAATTCGTAGAATTAGTACCAACTATATTTTCAATACTATTTGTCTTAGTTGCACCATCTTCTTCTTTAGTCATCCAGATGTGTAAGTTTTCTAACAATTCATTTTTTGTATATGTTCCGTCAGCTGCTGGAGAACCAGTTACATTTAATTCTTTGCTGAATGTAACTTCTAACTGTCTTAAGTTCTTAGCCTTTACAGAATTAATCTTTAACTGAGTAAAGTCATAATCCTTAGATGCACCATTAACAGTTAATGTTCCCTTAGTATTATCTAAGCTTGTGCCTAATGTTAAAGTATAAACTGTATCGAAGTTTCCTTTTTCAATTTTAGTTACAGTATTTCCTGTTACTTTGAAGTCTGCAGCAGTTAATTCTCTTGCTGGTGTAGCTGCTAAAACAACCTTTGCAGTGTTTGTAGTAATCTCGCTAATTGCACTTGCTTCTATAGGAAGTTCTACTAATGTAACATTTATATTAACATCACCGTCTACAATGACAATCTGCTTTTCATCTGCAAAGCCAGCTTTGCTTACGATTACTTCATATGTACCTGCTGGAATTTTCTCTGTGGTAACAGTATTACCTATTGCTGTACCTGTTGCCACAATCTTAGAACCAGTAACAATTTTGATGCTTGCACCCGAAATGTTAGCAGTAACAGTGACACTACCCTTTGTCGAGACAAATTTTTCCGACTTTTTTCGACCTCCGCAAACCCTTATAAACACTGGACTCGCGGGGTGTTACTCAAATTTGCAATTTTTTTGCAATAAGTAAAATACCCTGATTTTGAGCAAAATTTTAACATTAAATCACCATTAAATTAACATAAAAAATGCTTTTTGTGGCGTATGATACGGAAGGTGTTGGGGAGTAACATTGTTACTGGGGTGGGGTTAGAATCAGTTTTGTAATTTATTCTTTATTTTTTTGGGGGTTAAAATAAGACATTTTTTTGTTATATTACATATAGAGTTTTGTTGCATTTTACGCTCGGCATTTTATAAACAAGATGTTTGCTGCAACATCATTTGTAAAAATCTCCTTCTTGTCACACCTTTTTTCCTCTTGTATAATAAAGATAATAAATAAAATAACGACCAAACATATACCAAATAAAAACATAATAAATAAAATCAAGGAGGCGGTAATTTTTTGAGCAAAAAAGTACAGAAAGAAAAAACTGAAGGAAATCCAACTGTTTCAGACGATAATAAAGTTGTTGTAAAAAGAAACATAAAGGACTGTGTTTTCACGGATTTATTTAGCAATAAAAAATACCTTTTGGAATTATATTTATCACTTCATCCTGAAGATACCGGCATAACAGAAGACGATCTGACTGATATTACAATAGAGAATGTATTAGTCAACGACCTCTATAATGATTTAGGTTTTCGTGTGGGAGACAGGCTAATTATCTTAGTCGAGGCACAGAGTACATGGCCGCCGAATATACTTATACGATCCCTTCTGTATTTGGCAACAACGTATCAGAATTACATCAATGAAAGAAATCTTGATGTATATTCTTCAACGAAAATTAGCATCCCAAAACCGGAATTATATGTAATCTATATCTGAGAGCATAAAGAAAGATCTAAAAATTACTGCTGTATAAAGAATTTTTCAAAGATGCAGAAGATATCTCGCTTGATATAAAGTTGAAGATGATTTACGGAGATAATACTCAATCATAATAGGAGAAAAATGACTACATATATTACACCCGATTTCTCTCTATCAGATTTTCAATTTCATCCGAAAAGTGACACTGATTTATATCTATCATTTTATCAAGTTTGGAGAAAACAGAATATTTTTCATCAGTATAATGCTTTGATATAACAGCAAATACTTTATAAGCAGGCTGTGCTATTACATCTCTTATATCCTTTTTTAGCAATGTATTCGGAACATTTAATCTTGTATTTTTATCTTTTACAAAACCAATGCAACCACAAACATTTCCTGCTGCTTTTTCTGCAAAGAGCTTTGGTCCTTTATCTGTAAATTCACCTATCATCGTAGCATTCTTTTTTAGCAGCATCATGTTTTCTAATATATCCAGCTTTTGCCCGGTAGAACCGTCTTTTGCAAAAGAAAAGTCATTTTCTGTCAGTCTTTTATCAAGACACTTTTCATAAAAATGAATTGCAGATGCTATTACACTCTTATTAAGCCTGACTCCTGTTAAATGCAGAAAATTATACCTGTGAAATGCCACTTCGTAGCCTTTTATTGATGACAAAATTTTGTTTTGTGTCTGTAACTCCATTTTCACTTCAGAAGGAAGTCCATACAGAAACAATATTTTCTCATCCTCAAGATTATCTCTGTATAACTGTGCTGCTTTTGTCATAATCTGAATTGCATGTCTTTTGTCCATAATCAAATCCTTAGCCTCATATTATTTAGAAAAGGGAATGTCTATGCCGCAGCACTAAACATTCCCTTTTCATGGTTGATTTTTCCGTTGTCTGCCAACCTCCAGCACCTATGTCTGGAAAATAACAGGTTTTTCCGTTGCCTGCCAACCTCCGACACCTTTGTTCGGAAAACATATCAGATTTTAGGTGTCAACCCACCGCTGATACACAGCTTTTCTAATTACATTCTACACAAAAAGTGTATAAAATGCAATTACAAGTTTATTTTATGCTAACAATCTGGAATTATACCTGACAATATAGCATATAAATATGAACTGCAATCAGCAAATAAAGATGCGGAGATATGTTATTATCATGTTGTTACACCTAACTTTTTGAATTCTTTTAACTTTCTTTCGTTGTTTCCAATAGATTGCCCTTATTTTATAACGTAGCCTTTCATCTGTCTGTTTAAGGAGTGCTTTCATATCAGCCATCACAAAGTAGTTCGCCCATCTTAATGGAATTTCTCCATTTGTATTTTTACAATCAAAAGAACTGTCGCTTCATGATCTTTAATCATAAAGCGACAGTTCAATATGGATTTAATATCCTAATACGTTTTATCCAAAATGCTTACTAAAACATTCAAGATAAAATTTATAACCAATTATATGATTATCTTTGTATTGGTTTATAAAAAGCTCACTTCAACAGATGGTGCTTTAGCTTCTTTTCCGTTAGTTTTAGTTGAAACTGTAACTGTAGCACCGTTATTTGATGCGGTATAAGTTTGATTTATTGTAGTGTTGTTATTAATTGCATCTTTAATATCTGCTGCAATTTTATCAGCTTTAGCATAAGCAGCAACCGATACAGATACTTCTGTTCCTTCAACCTTAACTTTCACAGTACCAGGCACATTACCTTCAGTAACTTTAAAACTTGCTGTTCCTGGTGTTGCATTTTCTCCATTAGTCTGAGCACCTGGAGTGAAGCTTACCCCTAAACTATCTGTCGAATCATCGACGGTTACAGCAAACTTTGTAACTTCACTGCCTGTAGCATCACTCTTAAATGTCAGTGTCGTACCTTCGGCACTTACTTTATATCCTTCAAATGATGCTTTTGCTTCTGCAATTGAAGCAGCTATATTTTCAGCAGTATCACCTTCTTGGATCTGTACCTCGACATCCGAAACATCACCAACTGAAACTTTTATTTTACCTTCTTTATTTATTGCTTCATTATTAGATGTATTAACTGTAACTTTAGTTGTTGCAGGAGTTGCCTGTTTTCCATCTACTGGTTCATCTTTTGAGAATGTAACCTTCTGTTCTTTTGCAGGCTTAGCAGCAACTTTATCATCAACTCCACCTTTTGCAGTTACATTTGCTGCACCAGTACCACTTACTTTAATTGTAATATCATCAGCTTTTATTTTGTCATCAACTTTTAATGCAATAGTCGTAGTTGAATTATTTACTACGTTGATTGTGCATGCCTTCTGAACATCAATTGTAGTTGGAAGTTTAACACTATCAGCATTCACTGTTAAATTAACTTTTCCGCTAGTGTTGATTATAAATTTATCATTTATCTCTGCACCTGCATTAAGTTCGATAGCACCTGCATTTGAATCTTTTACTTCAACTGTACCAATTACAATATTTTTAAGAGTTAATGTACCATCTAATATGTCCTCAATTACCAAATTATCAACATTTGTAGGTACAGCACCCGTCTTAATCTTTGTGTTATCAATTGTAACATCTGCATTTGGAGCATATACCTTAACAGTACCAGCTTTTACATTTTCAAGAACAAGATTACCAGTCTGATTAGTATTAATATTTAACGTTGTAAATTTTGTCTGATTGTCATCAAATGTCACGCTTGAAGTATTTCTAAGTGTTAATGTTCTGTCTTCTGCTTTTGCTGTATCGTCACTAATTGTAACTCCATCAAAGTTAAAGTCTGAATATTTACCATCATCTAAGAGTGCCTGTGCCTGAGCATATGTTATATTAGTTGTCTTATATTTCTTTTCTACAACATTTTTATTACATGTTGTGTACTCCCAAGTAAATACTCCTCCATTATGAGTTTCATCAAGTTCCGGTCTAGCAGTTAATAACTTATCTCCACCATTTGATAACTGATCTTCTTCAACTGACTTAAGAGTTTTACTTATATTAATACTATTAGAGCTATCAGTCAATGTCTTCTCTTTCAAGTGAATAGCTATAATATCACTGTATCCGTTATTCTTTGAAACAGCCTTATCACTGTAACCCTCTACGCTTGACTCAATCTTTGAATCAGATGGTATTGAGTAACCATTTACTGTGTAGTTAGTAGTTGCACCTGCATTTTCTACACCATCATAAGTCTTAAACTGTTTGTTAAACTTAACGTAAATGATGTCGTCACCACTATTATTTGTCTTTTTATTAATTGGATTTGTGCTGCCATTCTTAACCGCTACAACCCAAAGTACACTGAAATCACTTGATATAGGTTTATCAACAACAAAGTCATTCTTAACTAATGTAGTTGATGTATTTCCTACATCATCTGATACGTTTCTTACAACAACTTTCCATTTACCTGTAGTAATAGTTTTCTCAGGTTCAACTATAATCTGGTTATCGTGGTCGGATACTTCCACTATGTTACCTCTAATAGTTTCCTTTTCACCCTCTGAGATAAACTCTACGCTTGGACTAACAACACTATCACCCTGCTTATCTGTTGGTGTATCTGGTCTTCCAAATTCAGCAACATATATTGGCTCACTTATGTTAATTTTAACTTTTCCATCGTCTATGCTTACATTTCCAAGCTCTGCACTTGTCACATCAGGTGTTTTCATGATATTACAATTCAGGCTTAAATTAATTTCATCATTTAACTTTCCGTTTGATTCATTTTCAATTTTCTCTTTATCCATATGTAAACGGAAGTCATAGTTGTAGTAGTTTTTCTTGGAATCAGAACTAAATGTTTTTAATATCTTAGTCCAGTCTTCATTAAGTTCAACAATGTATTCTTTATCATCAGTTTTGTCAATTGCACGAATATCAATACGGTCAATATCTTTCCACTCACCGTTCTCCTGCTTCTGCTGTAACTTCAATTCATCATTCAATGTATTTATATCTACAGGAGTTGTAAACTTAAGATAATACTGTTCTGGTGATTCAACCGTAACATCTGCTGTAGGTTTTGTCTCATCAGCTTCGATTACAAAGTCGAGTGTCTGAGTATTGATTATGTTATTCTGTGTATCAGTTACATTTGCCCAGTCACCAATCTTGTTACCCTGTACAGAATGTTTTCCGGCCTTGAAATATATTTTCTTTTCTTTACCGTTCTCATCCTCCTTAGTACCTAATTCAATTGTAACCACATTTCTTTCATCTACACCAGTGTCTACATCAAATTTTCCGACTATTGCTGTTGCTGGTGTCACTGAACCATACAATTTATCTGTAAGGTTTACGTTGTCAATAACCCATTTACTTTCATCTTCAGCACTACCTTTGTTATTTTTATTCTGGATTGGCTCAGAGAATGTAATCTTAATTCTTCTTAATCCGTCTTTCTTTACGCTGAGCATAGAAGGTGTTCTTATATCTTTGACAATTGTTGACTTTGACTCTGTTGTAGGTACAGCCTTTGTCTTATCTTTAACCTCTATAATAGCTTTTGCATTATCTGTTAAGTAGTCGTTATTATCATCATCAGTATTAAGAATTGCACATAATGCTTTTGTATTGCCCTCAACAGGTACTAACGCCATTGGTTCATATGCTTTTTCTCTACCATAGTCATCTACAGTTTCTTTTGTACCTGCATTGTCAGCAATCTTTATTTCCATCTTGCTGTCATCATATTCATATTTATGATCTTTAGTATTCTTTGTGTAGTCTGTTGCATTTACATCTTTGTTGAAGTAAAGAATAACTCTGTCACAAGTCTCAACCATAACATCTGTTAAAGAAGCACCCTTATTGTCTTTATCTTCAGGACTCATTCTGAGTGTCATCTTTTCATTCAGGTTTATTAAGTCCTTGTTGTCAGACTCTACTACAGTTGCTGTAATGAGTGCGTCCTTGTCTGTAGAAGAAATCTCAGATGTGAAGATATTTGATGCAACACCACTTTGAGCTGATACTTTAGTCTCTGCGAAGTTACCTGCTGTTGTTGTGAAACGTACTTCGGCTTTATCTTTGACTACATTTCCTGCATCATCGTATAATGTAACTACGAATTTTGCAGTTGATTCACCATCTGACTTAATCTGTGTAACATTCTCACCAGTCTTTACATCATAAGCCTTAATATCAACTTTGTACTGAATCTTTCTTGCTACGAAATCTGCTGTTCCATCAGCAACAGTTCTACCATTGATATCAACGATATTTGTTGTCTTAACTGTGTAAGTCTTGTCAAGTTCCATTCCTTTAACTGTAAGGACTACAGACTGCTGATCATCTGTGAGCTTGGCATCTTCGATTGTAAGACCTTCGATTGAGAAGTTATCCTTTGTAGGAACATCAATCTTGTTAGTAAAGTCAACCTGTACCTGTGTATCGTTAACTTTGTGTGCACCTTTTAATTCAGCCTTAACTGCATCTACTGTTTCAAGAAGTGCATCAATCTTAAAGTCATCGCCATTTACAGTAGCTGTCTGGGTGAAGTTTTTGTAACCATCTTTGCTAACTGTTACAACGTATGTACCATTAGGAATTTTCTTTGATGTGTATGTTTTTCCTGACATTGTAGAGCCTGTTGTTACGAGTGTTGGACCGTCGTAAATTTCAACTGCTGCACCCGTGATGTTAGTAGTTACACTAATGGTACCCTTTGTCGAGACAAATTTTTCCGACTTTTTTCGACCTCCGCAAACCCTTATAAACACTGGGTTCGCGGGGTGTTACTCAAATTTGCAATTTTTTTGCAATAAGAAAAATACCCTGATTTTGGGCAAAATTTTAACATTAAATCACCATTAAATTAACATAAGAAATGCTTTTTGTAGCGTATGATACGTAAAGTGTGGGAGAGTAACATTGTTACTCCCACGTTACTCAGACGTTACTATGGTGTTACGCGGTTGCTTCTCGGTTATTTTTTTGAGTGCTATATCCCCTTTTATATCTTTACATTTAAGTCTTCATTTGAGATAATAGAAAAAGATAAAGATAGTCTTGAAGACCTTAAAAAGCAGTATAATAATATTGTAAAAAGAACGGACCATTGAGAAGCTCCATAGAAGTTTTGATATTACCATGGAGCAGGCAATTGAAAAGTATGAGAAATACGAAAAATTAAAGTTAGCAACCCCCATTTCAAATGGGGGTTTATTATTGTACCCTCCGGGTATTATTACTGGTTCCGCCAAAGGCGGGATTTCGCAGTACCATTTTTACTGGTTGCCTTCTAAAGAAGGCTCTCGCTACTTTCTTCCATC
>JALERT010000200.1 GCA_022764445.1 Lachnospiraceae bacterium
TGAAATGCTGGAGTCAGAGTCCAGTGCCTTACCGTTTGGCGATAGCCCATCATATATTAAGTTGTATATCTGCTTTCGGTCATAAACTCCTTATGACCTTAACTGGGCTACAAGGATTCGAACCTTGAAATGCTGGAGTCAGAGTCCAGTGCCTTACCGTTTGGCGATAGCCCATTATCTTAAGTTGTATATCTGCTTTCGGTCATAATCTCCTTATGACCTAACTGGGCTACAAGGATTCGAACCTTGAAATGCTGGAGTCAGAGTCCAGTGCCTTACCGTTTGGCGATAGCCCATTATCTTCTGTACTTATTCGTTTCCTGTCAAAGCACTTGCTTATTATATTACACATTTCCATAAAATGCAAGCATTTTTTTAATAAATTTTCATGGTGAACTGTTACCATGGCGTTGGATTAGGATGAACTTTCATATTAAACAAAAACTGCAGCCCCACAAATCACTCATGAAGCTGCAGTTTTTGACCGAAATCCACTTTATTACATATAAAAGAGGAATCCCGGCGCCCCTGCCAAGGATTATTTACCTCGGTTTCTTAATCCTTGCACTTATGCTATGGTAAGTCATACCACTGATTTTGTCAAGGAAATAATCTATCTAGAACCTAATAATTCCAACATGTCCCTTGTTATCCACTTGGCAGTAGTTTTCCATTCAATATTTTAACAGTAACTTTATTTCCACTCCATATCATTATAAGAGATAAGCAAAACATCCCCAATTTCTTCTGCAAGTTTCCTGCATCCATCGGTAAAACCACTTTTAGAAAAAAGTACCAAAACATTTCTTTTATAATGAAACAAGGTACTCTGATGCTGTAAATCCTTTAGTTCCGCTTCTCCAACATTTTCACTTCTCCATTTACATTCTGCAAATATTGCCTCATTTTCTTCGTTATCAGCGATGATATCTATCTCTGTCTGAGTTTTTTTTACCGGATCATTTCCCCACCAACGCCCCATATCTGTAAAATCGATAGGAAGATTTCCATTTAGATTTTCCTGCCAAAGATACTGTTTACATATTTCCTCAAATACAAACCCGGCATATGCCATAATCTGTGTTTTTACACGCTCATATACTCTTTCTTTAGCACCACGCCCAATCAAGGCCATATTAGCCGGTACAAACCGATACCAGAATTGAAACATTGTGTCAGAAAGTTTATAAATCGTTTTTTTATTATTCTTTGACTTATATGGAAATTCTTTTTCTACAATACCAAGCGATATTAATTTACTAATATAATTACTTACAGCACCCGTATCATTTAAACCTGACGTAACCGATATTTCTCCCATCTTTGTTGCCCCTGTTGCAATAGACTTTATAATTGCATTGTACTGCATTGGTTCACGACACTCCTGCTTAATAAGATTGCCCGGTTCCTCAAAAAGATATGCTGATGTATCAAAGAAATTATTTTTTATATTGTCCTCTATAGATTTATTATCATCTAATTTTGACATATACAATGGTATTCCGCCTGTTATACCGTATGCTAATACAAGATCATATTTTGAAAACTTTTTATAATACTTCGCACATTCAGCAAACGAAAATGGAAGAATCTTCATCTGTCCTGTTCTTCTTCCATACAGTGGACTCTGATACCCCAAAACCTGATTTTCCATAAAAGACAACGACGATCCACACAAAATAATCATCAATTTTGAATTTATAAATTTATGATCAATAAAAGATGCCAGCAAAGAAGAAATTCCTTTATAACAATTAGCAAGATACGGATATTCATCAATCACAAGCACAATTCTTTCATCTTTTGATATCTGAAAAATATATTCAAATGCATCATTAAAACTACTGAAAATTGTATTTATTTCCATATCAGAAACAGCAGATAAAATACTATTGCTGAATAATTCTAAGTTCTGCTTTTCGTTAGAATCTATCCCCGGATAAAAAACCGCCTTTTTATCTTTAATAAACTCATTAATTAATGTTGTCTTTCCTACACGTCTCCGTCCATATATCACCATAAATTCAAATGTATCACTTTGATACATTTTATCTAAATCATTAAGCTCTTTCTCTCTGCCGATAAACATAAAATCACCTGCTTGTCCTCTCAAATATACTTAATCGTAAATAACTTAATCGTAATTAAGTAAATTACAATTAAGTATATTATCTTATAATATGACAGATTAGTCAAACAAAATAACAGCCAGCATTCAAAATTATCTTTTGAATAATGGCTGTTATCTTTAAATTATTATCTTTTCCACAAAATTATTCCATTTTCAGCAATATTTTTTCTCAACGACTCATCCAGATAATCCTGTTTTACTTGTAATCCTCAACTTTTGCTGCAATATCTGCAAACATCTTATCTTTGAGATTCTTTACAAATTCAAATGCTTCTGTTACAGGAACCATTTCTTTAACTGACTTGTCACGTGTTGTGATTTCTACTGATGATTCTTTAAGGTTACGAGGACTTACTACCACACGAATAGGTGCACCGATAAGGTCAGCATCTGAGAACATTGCTCCCGGACGTACATCTCTGTCATCATAAATTACTTCTACACCTGCACTCTGAAGTTCTTTGTAGAGCTTGTCTGCGACACTCTTTGTCTCCTCATCATCGGCTCTTAAGCAGCAAAGCTCAACTTCCCAAGGAGCGATTGATATAGGCCAGATTGGACCGTATTCATCATGATGAGCTTCACATACAGAAGCTGCAAGACGTCCGACACCGATACCATAGCAGCCCATGATAGGATTTTTGCTTTCTCCGTTTTCATCTG
>JALERT010000019.1 GCA_022764445.1 Lachnospiraceae bacterium
GAAGTTAACCTGTACCTGTGTTTCGTTAGATTTGTAAGCATCCTTTAATTCAGCCTTAACCTCATTAACTGATTCAAGCTTTGCATCAACCTTAGCATCATCAGCGTTTAATACAACTGTCTGAGTGAAGTCCTTGTAACCTTCTTTCTTAACTGTTACAACGTATGTACCATACTTAATTTTCTCTGTTGTATATGTATATCCAGACATTGTAGAACCTGTTGTTACGAGTGTTGGACCGTCATAAATTTCTACTGCTGCACCTGTGATGTTAGTAGTTACACTAATGGTACCCTTTGTCGAGACAAATTTTTCCGACTTTTTTCGACCTCCGCAAACCCTTATAAACACTGGGCTCGCGGGGTGTTACTCAAATTTGCAATTTTTTTGCAATAAGTAAAATACCCTGATTTTGGCCAAAATTTTAACATTAAATCACCATTAAATTAACATAAGAAATGCTTTTTGTAGCGTATGATACGGAAGATGTTGGGGGAGTAACATTGTTACTGGAGGGCTACTTAGGTGCTATGCTGTTTGTTTTTTGAGGGGGTAAAATAAGGGAGAAAAACACTAACAAATGTAACGAAAAGCATTGGATGGTTGTTTTATGGCAAGGTTTAATGTACGTAATTTTACACAAAATTCCTGCATTTTATTATACATATATGACAAAATTCTTTCTTGCAAAAAATAACATTTTTGGTGACATTACATATATCTTTAAACAGCAATATATGATATATTAAATTACAATAGATAAGAACAATGTGATATTTGATTTAAACATACTAACGGTATAAAGATACCAACGTTATAAAGACACTAGTGGTATAAAGATACAAATAATATCAGAAAAGTAACATAAAAATGAAATATCGTATCAATAAAATTTTACAGGGAGGGATTTTTATAAACACATCACCAGAAGATAACAATACAAAAAATTCACATGCATATGACGATGCATTCAAGACGTTACGCACTGACTGTCCGGAGCTTCTTATTCCAGTTATAAATGACATATTTCACACCAGCTATTCCAAAGGTGAAAGTCTCATTTCACTTGCCAACGAGTTCTTTAAGTCAGCAAATACTAAGAAGTCATCACTGATTGCTACAGACTCATATATTCAGATTGAAGATAAGAAATATCATATCGAATGTCAGAGCACGACAGATGGAACTATGATAATACGCATGTTTGAATATGATGCACAGATAGCCATAGATTCAGCAGCACTTGAGAATAACTGTCTTACAGTTAAATTTCCAAACTCAGCTGTCATATATCTGCGTTCATCTAAAAATACACCTGATGTTATGAAGGTGCAGATAGAAACTCCGGGAGGAAATACGTCCTATGACGTGCATGTAATAAAAATTAAAAATTACACTATAGACGATATTTTTGAAAAAGAACTATATATGTATATTCCCTTTTATATCTTTACATTTGAGCCGTCATTTGGGATAATAGAAAAAGATAAAGATAGTCTTGAAGACCTTAAAAAGCAGTATAATGATATTGTAAAGAGACTGGATGAAGCATGTAAAAATGGAAAAATCACCGAATATCAGAAAAACACAATTTTAGAACTTTCCGATATTGTTTTAAATGCAATTGCATTTAAATATGAGAATATAAGAAAAGAGGTGGATGTTATCATGGGAGGAGAAGTACTTGACTATCCGGCAAAGCGTATACTTAATCAGGGACGTAGCGAAGGCCTTGAGAAAGGCATTGAGCTTGGACGTAGTGAGGGCATCGAGCTTGGACGCAGTGAAGGCATTGAGCTTGGACACAGTAATGGCGTTGAAGAAGGAATTAAAATGTTTATACTTGATAATATCGAAGAAAATATTCCAAAAGACCGAACCATTGAGAAGCTCCAGAGAAGGTTTAATATTACCAGGGAGCAGGCGATTGAAAAGTATGAGAAATATGGAGAAAATATCAGTTAAATAGTGACAGTTAGGTGTGAACTGCAGCATTAGAGAATTAACTAAATGTATAAAAAGAAAGGAAATGGAGAATACTTATGAGACTTAGAAATATCAAAGGGGCTCAGGAAAGAATCCTTGAAGATAAATACACTATACAGACAGATGGAACTAACGGTTCAGACTATCGCGGACTCTGGAATAAAGAAATATTTCACAATGATAAACCCATTCACATAGAAATTGGTATGGGCAAGGGAAAGTTTATTATGGAACTTGCTTCACAGAATCCTGATATAAACTATATCGGTATAGAAAAATACTCAAGCGTACTCATTCGTGCACTTGAAAAAAGAGAAGCTCTAGAATCTGATAACCTTATGTTTCTCCGTATGGACGCAGAGAATATTGAAGACTATTTCGCACCAGAAGAGGTTGCACGAATCTACCTTAACTTCTCAGATCCATGGCCAAAGGACAGACATTCAAAGCGCCGCCTTACGTCAAGGGAATTTCTTAAAAGATATGATAAAATTCTGGCTAAAGATGGTATACTTCAGTTTAAAACTGATAACCGTCCTCTCTTTGATTTCTCACTGGAAGAAATCAAAGAGTCAGGATGGATACTTGACGAATACACATTTAATCTTCACAAAAATGGTCCTGCTGCCAACAATATAATGACTGAATACGAAGAGAAATTCTATAATCTTGGCAATCCTATCTGTAAACTTGTTGCACACAGATAATTAATTTTGAGAATCGGATTCGTTAGCTTTTGCCTCGGACAGTTTCAGTTCACTTATATTTTTGCCCTTAAGTCTGTAGGATATGAATTTATTCATAAGGTGTGCTATAACGGCTACTGTCGGTACTCCTATAAACATTCCGACTACGCCGAAGTATGCACCGCCTACTGTTATACCAAATATAACCCACATAGGATTTAGTCCCGTAGACTGCCCCAAAAGTCTTGGTCCGAGTACAAGTCCGTCAAACTGCTGAAGTATAAATATCATTATAACAAATACTATTGCATCCTGTGGCTTTGTACAAAGGTATATAAGCACACCTGGTACTGCTCCGATAAATGGTCCAAAATAAGGTATCATATTGGTTATGCCGACTATTACGCTAAGAAGAACTGTATACGGAAGTCTTAGTATACTCATAGCCATAAAGCAGATTAAACCAATAATAAGTGAATCAATAGCCTTGCTTATAAGAAATGCACTAAATATATCATTACATTCTCTGCTTGTAGAACATATAGCATCACCTGTCTTTTCAGAAAAAAGAGCATATATAAGACGTTTTCCCTGATGAATAAATTTATGTCTGCCATTTATCATATATACAGATATTATCAGCGATAGCAAAATATTGACAACACTCTTCATAATTGACATCGACACACTAAATATCATAGGGATAATATTTCCTACAACATTTGTTCCATAATCAACTATACTTGGCACAAGCTCATTAACTCTGTCAATGATAAAATTGGTATCTATGTCAGGATACTTTTCATGGAACTGTGTAATCCACCTGATAAACTGCCTGTATACCTTAGGAATATTTTGTGTAAGCTCATTTATACTTTCACCTATCTGCGGAATTACAAATATAAATGCAATCATTATAAATCCTATTACGGCAATATATACTATTACAATGGAAATCATCTTAACAAGCTTGGTAAATCTTCCCTTGGTAATATATTTCTGCAATGTATCGCTTAAATTATCAACCATTGGTGAAAGAAAATATGCTATAAAAAGTGCTATGAAAAATGGAGACAATACATTTAACAGATTATATACAAACCCTTTAGTATCTTTCCAATTCATGATAAGTACAAAAATTACAGCCGCCCAGAATACGACAAAAAGCGAATATATACAGATTGTCATATATTTGTGGTCAAATTTAAACCACTTATAAATCTTTTTATCATTATCATGATCAATTGTTTTTTCAGCATATTGAGTATTGTTTTGAATTTGTTCATTAACTTTCTCAACAGGATCATTGATTTTTTCTATTTGTCCAATGCTTTTTTTTAGGCTTTTTTTAATTTGTCCGGTACTTTTTTCGGTATTATCTTTTACTGAATTATTATCATTTTCCGTCATTTTATGTCGATGAATCTCCTTTCTCCGTCATTACAATATAATAGTTGTAACAATTCAGTACCTATATGTATAACGAAGTCCTGAATAGTTACTAATCTTTATTATTTAACCCACTGATAATAGTATAGCCCTTATTTATCACTTTGAAAATATATTATTTAACCTTTAAATATACTTTATTTTGTTTTATACTTATAATAAAAAAATTACGGAGGTGTTTATAATGGCACAGGCACTTATTTTTGTTGCTGAAGGTCACGAAGAAGTAGAAATGCTTACTGTAGTTGATATGGTAAGACGTGCAGGTATATCTATCGATATGGTATCTATAAGTGATTCTTACGAGGTTACAAGCTCACACAATGTTACACTGAAAACGGACAAACTTATTGGCGAGGCAGATTTTGATGAGGCTGAAATGATTATCCTTCCGGGTGGAATTCCAGGTACACCAAATCTTCTTGCATGCAAGACTCTTACAGATAAGATTGTCGAATTTAACGAAAAGGGTAAATTACTTGCTGCTGTCTGCGCAGCTCCTACTATATTCGCAAAGCTTGGTATACTTAACGGTCGCAAGGCTACATGTTATCCTTCTATGACAGAAGAACTTACAGGTGCGGAATATATTAAAAAGCCTGTAGTAATTGATGGCAATATAATAACAAGCCGCGGCATGGGTACATGCATTGACTTTGCAGGTGAAATCATCACTAAGTTAAAGGATAAAGCTACTGCAGATACGGTTAAAGAAAAAATCATTTATAATGATAAATATTAATTCCCTTATTAACAAATGATTTTCTCTATTATTTATATGAAAGGCTGAACTGTTACCTATTAAGCTATATAAAAAGAACAGGGCACCACATAAATGAACCTCCCCGAAAAAGTCAGACATGAAATCTAAAATCTGGAAGCCGGTTCATAAAAATGATGCCCTGTTATTTTTGATTAAATTTTTAATCTTCACTTTCTACTATACGGTTCCACGCTCTTGCATCGAGCTTCTCCTCATATGCATCTGCTGCCGCATCGTATTCCTCTTCATCGGTAATGTCTTCCATCTCATAATCATCATTGCCAAGATCTATGAGTCTGAAAACATAATATTCGGTAACATTTTCCTCGTCACCCGGGATGGCTGCCGCATAAAGCGTTCCATTAACTTCGTATATCTCGTCTATATAAAAATCTCTGTCATTACCATCCTCATCTGTCAGTGTTACCATCGTTTCCTCATAATCGTATCCTGAATCCTTTGACATAGGTTCTCCTCCTAACGTAAAATAATTGCAGATTATTACTGTTCACCCTTATATATCACAGTAACTAAATAACATTCTATCATAATCACTGCAATAATTCCACATAAGCAATGCTTTTGACTTACATTTCCTTTAAGAAAAATACATAAGCTGCGAAGCATCGACTGACAGACCAATTACAAATTACTTAACACACTGTGAATATTTCTGCTTTGCCTCAGCGATTTTCTTTTCCTCAGCAGCAGGTGTCGGATAATATCCCTTTGCTGACATCATGTGAAAAATATCATCCTGTATATCATGCTCTTTTTTCAATAAATCCATCATGCAGTTTCTAACATTCTCATGAGCACACTCATTAGAAAACATATTATAATTTGATGTTGCTGCTTTCACTGCTGCAAGTCCGTCTCCAAGAACTTCCTTGTCAGTAAACTGGCTATTTTCATTCATATTCATATCATTTTCCCCCTATCCCAATAAAGAATATAATTCATTTAAGTGACCTTGATGCTGTTCTGATACCTTCGTAAACTTTTCCTTAACTTCCGGATCCTGAGCATGCTGTGCAAGCATACTAAACTTCTTGACAAGTAATTCTTCCTCTGATAACGAATCGTTTAGTACTGATAATTCTTTTTCTGATAACTGTGTCATAACACTACCTCCATTTTTATTATTTACTTAACATCAAGGTAGTATCTGCGATTTTTTAAAAATTATTCATTACATTTTTCATCTTCGATGCATGGAGCTGTAATCTGGCACAATTTATTTATTGGCACATAGCTTTACAACATGTTTCAAAATTGTGTATATACTGCAATAATTGATTACCACAATATTATATGGTATCCTTATATATGTTTTATTACATTTAGCGTTACCAGACATACATTTATAAAAAATATTAGTGAACAGCATAATATAGTTAATATTAAGCAATTTCGTTTGTTATTTACTTATTATTCGTCATTGCCGGATTTTGAAATATACTGACAGGAGATTACTCTTATGAAATTATACATAATACGCCACGGCGAAACAGAATGGAATACAGTAAAAAGAATGCAGGGGCAGACTGACATTCCTCTCAATGAAAATGGAATAAATCTTGCCAAAGAAGTTGGAAAATATATGAAAGATATTCATTTCGACTATATAATAAGCAGCCCTCTTGAAAGAGCCATAACTACTGCAAAACTTATTACTGAAGGAAGAAATATACCATTTAAAACTGATTACAGACTTATTGAAATGTCCTTTGGAAAATGGGAAGGCTGTCGCATCACCGATCCAAACGTCGTTCCACCTGAATTTGACAAAAAATTTCATGAAGATCCTTCCAACTGTATGACACCTCCGGGTGGAGAATCATTTGATGACGTACTAAAACGCACGAAAGAATTTTATGATGAGCTCTGTGCCACACCTGAATATAAAGACGCATCCATACTTATATCGACACATGGTGCCGCAGGACGATGCCTTCTCGCTAACTTCTATGAAGACAAAAAAGATATATGGAGAGGACAGATTCCACCGAACTGCTCTGTATGTATTGTTGAAGTAAAGGATGGGATTGGGAAGGTAATTGAAAAGGATAAGATGTTTAATCATGCAAAATTAATCAATAATATAGTGGGCAGGCTCAAATATATCTATTAATTTTGCATGGCTGAACTTTTACTGAAAATAAGATTATATGAGATGAGGTGAGAAAATGGGTGTATATTTTAATCCTAATAATGAGAGTTTTACACAGGCTAGAAACAGTATGATTTATGTAGATAAGACAGGGCTGCTTGAGCAGCTAAATAAGAGCTTATCAACAGAAGATAAATGTATTGCAGTAAGCCATGCAAGACGCTTTGGAAAATCCCATGCAGCCGGAATGATTGATGCATATTACAGTCGTGGATGTGATTCTACAAAACTATTTGAAGATACAAAGATTGCTGCCAGTGCGGACTTTAAAAAATATATGAATAAGTACAATGTAATTCACATTGATGTCTCTTCATTTTGGGATTTCTATAAGGACAATATTGTTGAAAAAATTATAGAATACATTTGTGATGATATAAAAGAGGTATATGGAGATCAGATTGATTATGAAAAAATGATAAATTCCGTTTTCATGTCTGTTTATAAAAAAACAAATATTCCAT
>JALERT010000047.1 GCA_022764445.1 Lachnospiraceae bacterium
TTTCATCACTTTTTACAACATCACCGAGTCCGTCATTTATTATATGAAGGAAACCGGTAAGAGAACCTTCAAGATTTAGAGCTAAAAGCTTATCTCCCATTTCTTCCACCATATCTGATATATCCATCTGTGATGATGTAACCAAAGCTACAAGAAGTTCCCCTGTCGAAGCGGCTCTACGTACAAGGAGGTGTCTAAGCACTCCTTCGTGAGTATTTTTATTATAATGTGAAAGTCCCCTTTTGGCACAATAATCTCTTACACAATCAAGCACTTTTGTAAAGTCTTCATGAACAATTTTGCAACCGGAAGCATTTACAATATCATGAAAGCTTCCCTTCTTATGAAGTCCCAGTGTCAAAGGTCCACCCTTATATTCATCTCCAAATGTAAACTCCATTTTATTCCTGTATGCACATATATCCGGACTCGATAAAATGCCATCATATACATAATCTTTTACAGGCTTATGTGGTAATACAGCAGTATTATCATTGCCTAAGCTGCTTTCCTGACCTTCTTTATCAGAAGACAAAATTTCATTATCAGGTTTTGATGAATACACTTTATCTATTAATTCCAACACTTGCTTTTTCTTTATTTCAAGCTGTGTTTCATATGGAAGTGTCTGATAATTGCACCCGCCACATGTACCAAAATTCGGACAGATAGGTTCTGCTGTTTCAAGTGGCGATTTTTTTATTACATCCTTAAGCCTGCCCTGACACTTATCTTTTCTTGCTTTTTTAACGGAGAAACTTACAGTCTGTCCCGGTAATGCACCTTTTACAAGTACATTTGTCTCTGTAACCACTCCATTTTCAGAAACTTCTTTTACAGTTACTCTCGATTTATTTGGAAAGGCAACATGAGTTACTACACCTTCTAATATCTGCCCCTTTTTCATAAATTACCTCATTTCTTTATTTTGTCGTTATATTACCAAGTACATACACCTTACTTGCATATTCACTTATACAAGCCAGTGCATTACTGACGGCAGGATCATTTAGATTACCTTCTATATCTACGAAAAAGCGGTACTCCCATGTCTTATTTTCAATAGGTCTTGATTCAATCTTAGTGAGATTCAGGTCATTATAATAAAAATTAGCAAGCATATTGTAAAGAGAACCTGCCTGATGCTTTATTTCAAATAAAAGACTTATCTTATTAGCATTTGACAAAAATATCTTTTTATTAGATATAACTATAAATCTTGTATAGTTTTCGCTTTCATAATTAATAGATTCCTGAAGTACTTCAAGTCCAAATATTTTCCCGGCTCTTGTGCTTGCAATAGCAGCTTGTGTCATATCGTCATCTTCAGCTACTTTTTTTGCGCCGCCTGATGTACTGTTATATGATTTTGTTGTCATATAGCTATGCTCTTCAAGGAATTTAGCACACTGCATAAGACCCTGCGGATGTGAATAAACTGTTCTTATATCTTCTATTTTTGCACCTTTCTTACCAAGAAGTGCCTGCTCAACCTTAACTACATGCTCTGCTACTATAGAAACATCATAATCGGGAAGCAGATCATATATATCTGTAATTCCGCCTGTAGTTGTATTCTCGATCGGAAGTACACCATATTTTGCCTCACCATTAGCTACAGCTTCAATTACTTCTTTAAATGTTAATTTATTAATAGAATTGATATCCTTGCCAAATATTTCTTCCATAGCCTGCTCTGTATATGCTCCTGCTTCTCCAAAACAAGCTATCCTTGTGTCATTATCAACATCTAGTTCATCTACCTGTTTAAAAGTCAGTATGGAATCATTCTCAGAGCCAAGAACTTTATACTGGTATTTACGGCTTATAGACATAATCTGTCTGAAAAGCTCTTCTACAGCCATCTTATTAAATTCATTGTCAGTAAGTGCTGTAAGAGAATTTATTTTTTCTTCTTCCCTTGCCGGATCAAGCACTTTTTTTCCTGTACTTCTTTTATATGCTGCTACGTCAGTTGCAACATCCATACGTTCCTCAAAAAGTCGTACAATTTCCTTATCTATTTCATCTATCTTAGCTCTACTTTCCTTTAAATCTACAACCATGATTAAATCTCCATTCTATATATTTAAACTCTTGAACTATCTTACCACAGACAACTCTTTCCCGCTACTACTTTTTTATGGTCAGATACACTTTAACGTAACAGTTCTGCCTTCCATTCACTACATTCATAAAACCTGACAGCAGTTGTTATATTTAAAAAATACTTTAGTTATGAACTGCTGTCAGTCGCTAAGTTGCAAATAAATGTTACATGCTTTTTTTACAATATCCCTTACAAATCATCTATGCATATCCTCGCATGTCATTCTTTATATGACAAAATTTCCTTTAATATAAAAAGTGGTACAGCCTAAGCCATACCACTTTTTATATTCCGTTTAATTGTACTACCTAGTACAACGAATAATAAGCTGCAATAGTTGTTATAATTCACACTAACGGAACCATTTTCTCTTTTTTTCCTTATCATCCTGCATATCACGAAGTTCCTGATCGTCAAGTTTTGACTCACTAAATGATTCTTCTTCTAATACAGCTTTAAGATTTTCTTTTCTTTCCGCCTCTAACTTACGCTGCTTTTCACGTCTCTGCTCTTCCTCTTTAATTCTTCTTTCAATTTTCTCTCTCTGAGCATCTTTCTTTGCTTCTTCATTTTTAATATGCTCTAATTCATCACTAAGCGTTCTGTCTTCATTTTCTTTCTGACTGTCCACTTTATCTGATGAATCTTCTGACTTATCATCAGTTTTTTCAGGATTTAACTTAATAACCTTTGATTCATCAGTATCAGATGCATCTTTTGATTCTGCCACATCTTTTGTTTCTTCTACATCTTTTGCTTCTGCTGCATCTGCTTCATCGTCTTTACTGTCAGACTTCTGTGCTCCATCTATAATAGAAAAATCCTCTGCATCTTCTCCTATATGTATATCTTTTACAACTGTTATGTGAGCTACAAGCTCTGAACCAAAGTACTCAATTAAAACAGGCACTCTTTCAATAGATTTTACAGGATCATCCTCTTTTATCATATTAAGAAATACCGCATAAGGCTTAATATATATAAGACATTCTTCTACAGTATACTTTTCAGTGTTTATATTTTTTATCTTTTCTTTATATTCCTTTAGTATATCTTCAACCTGACTATCCTCAGAATATAAACTCATAAAAGATTTCTTAACAGAATCCAGATAGTCCTCTTTCTTATCTGACTTGAGTTTCTCTTCTATCTGTGCCTTCATAACACTCATCTGCTTTGGAATGCCATTTCCAAGTTTCAAATCATTATATAGTTTAAAGCAATCCTTCTCTTTCTTATTTAATTCAATAATGCTCTGCATCATGTCAGTATTGACACGCTCTGGTACAAATTCATGATTTGAGATACTGTTAAGTACCTTTGATGCCAGTCCACTAAACTGCTGCATCTCCTGTTCAAGATTATTATAAGCATCGAGTAATTCCTGCGCTTTACCCATTGTATTTCACTACTCCCTTCTTTAGTCTGTTATAACAGATATTATTTTATAATATATTATAATATATTTTTGAACATTTTTATACATTTTTTTTAACATTTTTTATTTATATGGTAGAACTGTTACAAATTGCCAACATTTTTCGTTCATAAATCTTGCAAATGGAATAAACTTGCTATACACTAAAAAGGTAGATTTTATAATACTTGTTACAATAATTGTAACTAATACTTTATGTTTTCTCGGTGTCTCTTTGTGCTTGATTTTGTGAGATGTACACAAATTTATGAGGCGTACGTGGAGCGTACGTTGATTAATTTTGTGTTCATATGTCGGAAAATCAACCGCAAAAGCAGGTGCAAGAGAGACTCTGAGAGAGCATCTTTATAGAACGGAGGGTTAGTATGAATAACAGAAAATTAAGAAGATCAACTGGTAATAAAATTTTATTTGGAGTATGCAGCGGAATAGCTGATTTCTTCGGTATTGATCCAACTATTGTACGTCTTATCTGGGCGATACTTGTATGCTGCATGGGAACCGGCATATTGCTTTACATAGTATGTGCATTGATAATTCCTCCTGATATATATTAATATTTGTACTAAGGAGGGACCCAGCGCAGCTGGGAGGATTCCTTAGTGCCTGTTGTACTAAGGAGGGACCCAGCGCAGCTGGGAGGATTCCTTAGTGCCTACGCAGACGCCTGCGAACAAAGTTCGCACTTTAATGCGTCTGCTTTCTTTTTGTACTTAACTAATAAATGAAAAAATTATAACTGATAATATAAATGCTATTATCCCCTGTCTGATCTTTTGTATAAGATATTTCTTAATGGACAAATCTGTCCCAATCAAAACTCCCGATGTCTGTGCAACACTTGACAAACCGCCAAAAGCACATATTCCTGATATTACAGATTTTTTTATAAGCAGTGAAAGTTCTGATAATGCAACCGCTTCACCGCCTGTTGTAATCTCAAGTATCCCATACCCCACAAGCTTTATCAGTGTCGGAACCGGAAGATACTTTATAAAATTTGTTATTATCGAGAATAATATTATATATCCCCCGACTTTTACAAGTACAACTGCTGAATTTATTATACTTTCATCAACTGCTTCCATAACAGAATAATTTCTTCTATTCTGATTTCCACCACTAACACTTTCATCAGATTTATCACTTTTATATCCTGACAGTAATGCATTTATTATGGCAGATGCATATATTATAATCAGCATAATTACAGGCTTATTAAGTTTAAGGCATTTTACTCCTATGTATTCAATCATAAACATGGGACTTGCATTATTACAAAATCCCATAATATATTGTGCCTCGGATTTTGAAATGATTTTTTGTTTATACATATCTCCTGCTGTAGCTGCACCAAGTGGATATCCTGACATCATTCCAACAACCGCCGGATAACATCCTTCTTCCGACAATCCAAATATACGATGAAAAACCGGATAAAAAATTCTGCTTATATATCCTGTTACATTCAATTTCACTAGAAGTGTTGAAATTATCATAAATGGCATGAGTGATGGTATAATAACCCTGAACCAGAGCATAAGCCCTTTTTCTGCGCCATTACATACTATCTCAGGAAATATAACTAACAGAATTATCATAAAAAGTAATCCTGCTATAAATAATTTTCTTCTCATATTAATTTAATTCGTTTTTTTAATACTATGAGAAAAGATTATATAATATGATAAGAAATGATTTTCGCTTGCGAAACTATGGTGTCGCTTTAAAAAACATTTTCCTTTCCCAGTACAACTGTTTTTAATTAACCAGACTTTATTGCTTGCCTATTTTCATGATAGTCCTTCCTATAAAGTAAAAACCTGACAGATTTCTGTCAGGTTTTATAAATTACATAAAAAAATATTAAACCTATATCACATTACGATATGAGTATTAAAAAATATTGTACCGCTCACTGATGAATTGGTTTTACTGCTCTGATATACAATTTAAAAACTGATTATCCCGAATGTCGCCAAAGTATAGAATACAAGAATTACGATTAAACATACAGGTGATACATATCGTATCATAACCCTGTAAATAGCTCTTCTGACAAACTTCTCGCCATTGCGTGTAACCTCATCTTCTACACTCTTAGTACCAACACACCATCCTATAAGTATACATGTACAAAGAGCAACGATAGGCATTAAAACACTATTGGAAATATAGTCAAAGAAATCCAAAAAGCTTAGACCGAGTATCTTTATGCCTGACCATACACCATATCCAAGTGATGATGGTATTCCAAGGAGTACTGAAATTACTACAATTATAATGCACGCCTTGATTCTGCTTATATGAAACTTATCCATAACATTTGAGATAATTGCTTCAAGTACTGAAATGGAACTTGTAAGTGCTGCAAGAAGAACAAGTATAAAGAATAATGCTCCTATAATCCTTCCCATAGGCATAGAATCAAATACCTTTGGCAGCGTTATAAACATAAGACCGGCACCACCCGTTTTAAGACCTTGCTCTCCGCTAAATACATATACTGCAGGAATAATCATAAATCCTGCCAAGAATGCTACTAATGTGTCAAATATTTCTATTTGATTGACAGATGAGCCAAGATTAACATCCTTTTTAACGTATGAACCATATGAAACCATGATGCCCATTGCAATACTCATCGAATAAAAGAGCTGCCCCATGGCTGCACATATTGTCTTGATTGAAAATTTACTGAAATCAGGAAGTAAATAATACTTAACGCCTTCTAATGACCCTGGAATTGTCAATACGTAAACAGATACAACTATAGTAATTACTATAAGAACCGGCATAAGAAATTTGCTTACTCTTTCTATTCCCTTCTGTACGCCCCCCATAACAACAATCATCGTTATCCCGATGAAGATGAGGAAAAATACAAGTGGCTCTGTCGTATGACTTATGTATCCTCCAAAATAATTATCTGCGGCTGCTGCATTTGCGTTACCACATAAGAATACTGCAGCATACTTTATAACCCAGCCACCGATTACACAATAATAAGGCAAAATAATTACAGGTACTATTGCCGCCAGATAGCCAAGGAATCCAAAACGTTTATCAAGCGTTTTGTATGCACGTACAGAGCTAAGCTTTGTCTTACGTCCAATGGCTATCTCTGTCATTAACAGTGAGAATCCAAATGTCAGTGTTAATATAAGATATACCAGCAGAAAAATACCACCGCCATACTGTGCGGCAAGATATGGGAACCTCCATAGATTACCAAGTCCTACTGCACTTCCTGCTGCTGCAAGAACGAAACCAATACTGCCGGAGAAATTACTTCTCCCTTTCTTTTCGTTGCTCAATTTATAAACCTCCTTTTTACTACTTACGCAGTATGTTTTAACTGAGACATTATACACTATATATTTCAATTTCACAAGAGAAAAAACCGAGCATTTATTGTGCCGGCTCTACATATCCGTTATCTCCGATTTTGTAATAACCTGTATCAATAAGTTTCTCCTTATAATTATCCTTTGTTATAACTTCAGGCTTTAAAAGAAATGATGGAATTACACCTGTGCCATTATCATAAGTTGATATATCATAACTGCATTTGCATTCTAACTTATCACAAATTGACTCGGGAGTTGCATTGTCTTCGAGTAATGACTTTACAAGTTCATATGTCACTACTGCTTCATTAGAAAATTCCTTATAAACCGTCATAGACTGTTTATCGTGAATAATATTTGAAACATTTACAGGATCAGCATCCTGTCCTGTAATTACCGGTACATTATTGTTTTTATAATAAGACCGGATAGCTCTTGTTATACCCAGGGCAACAGCATCATTAGCACATAAGCATGCATTAATCTTTGTACCGTCTGAATAATATGAAACAAGTATATTTTTCATTCGTTCCATTGCTTCATTTGTACTCCACTGTGCTGTTGCAACAGTTTCAAATTCGGTCTGACCGGATACAACCTTGATTTTTCCTGAATTTATGTACTTTTTAAGAACATCCATTGAACCATTGTAGAAGAATTTTGCATTATTATCATTAGAGTCACCTGCAAAAATTTCCATATTATACGTCTTATCACCAGAATCATTTAATTTTAATGCATTAACTATATATTCTGCCTGCAATTTTCCTACCTCATAATTATCGAATGAGACATAATATGAAACAGCATCTGTATTCATTATAAGGCGGTCGTAAGCTATAACCGGAATATTTTTACTTTTTGCCTCTGAAAGTGAATCTGAAAGCATTTCGCCGTCAATTGATGCCACCACAAGTATATCTGCGCCATCTGAAATCATTTTGCGTATATCATCGTTCTGCCTGTCAATATTATTTCCGGAGTATGTCACCTCTACTGCGTACCCGGCGCTTTCAAATTTATCCTTAAGATATGAAACATCTTTATTCCACCTCTCAAGTGACTCTGTCGGCATTGAAATCCCTATTTTTTTTATACCAGATTCCTTAAATTCTGTCGTTTCGGGCTTTTTCTCTTCTTTTTTTTCGCATGATGAAAAACAAGCAACAGCTAATATTAATAAAACTGACAGTAATAACAGCATTTTTTTCTTCATAATAATGTACCTCCTATATTCTTATGCATTACAACTAATATACCACATTTGCTATATAAAATACTATATTTTTATATATTTAGTACATTTGCCGTTACTATTCAGACGAAAGCTTGACACTTGCCGTCAAGCTATGCACCAATAATTAAATTATGTCAGATTACAGCTGATTTGAATCACCAGTACTTCTTTTTCTTAAATATTATAAGACTTATAATAACAATGAGTATACTTATAATTACTACAACAGGATATGCATATTTAAAATGAAGCTCCGGCATATAATAAAAATTCATACCGTACCAGCCGGCTATCAGCGTAAGCGGAAGAAATATAGTCGTAACTATTGTAAGCATCTTCATAACATCATTCTGGCGTATTCCAATCTCTGACTGATATACATCCTGAACCTGCATAGCATATTCCCTAAGCTGCTGAGTCTCCTCAGACAACCTTGCGACTCTGTCTGTATACATTCGGAACATTCTAAGATCGTCCTCATTAAAAAAATCTTCTTCATTAACAGCCAGTTCATCACCTATATCCATAAGCTGACTATAATAATGATAAAATCTCGCAATTATTTTCTTTATCCTTAGAACCCTGTAGCTGACTTTTTCTGTCCTTCCTTCAAGTACATCTTCCTCAATATCCGCAATTTCGTGTTCAACATGTTCAAGAAATATAAGATCATTATCTATAAACGATGCAAGAAAATCATATAAAAATCTGCTGATAGTATAATCTTTATGAATTGACTTATCAGTAATATGAGCAACTATATTATCAATTTCATTATCATTGTCAAGAATTATCACATATTTATCAGTAATATACATTGAAAAAAATATTTCTCTACGCCCTGACTCTTTTGGTGGAACTCTGAATGTAACATAAATAAAATCACTATAACTTTCAGCTTTGCAAAAGTGTATCTTACCAGCTAAGTGCCATATGCCAAATCTTTCCCTAAGGCTTTTATCTTCATCCCACTTTGAAGCTTTTATTACGGCAATTCCCTGATTACTCTTCCAAAAACTTTCCTCATCCGCCTTATATACGCCATCTTCTTTAACAATATAATTCAACTTTTACATCTCCTTAAACAATCGTAACTAATAATTGTTTTTTGACATCTTATAATGTTTTCTAAAATCAGTTTTATTAAATCTTGCTGCACTAAAATGATCACGTTTCATCTGATTATCACCTATAAGGAAATATTTATAACTCGATGTTCCATCGTCCCATGTCGTATCTAAATTATACCATTTACCGTCTAATTGAACAATATTCCATGCATGTGCTTCGGTTATTTCACCATTATTGGCTTTTCCTGAGATAATACGGCAGTTTATACCCGCCTCGGTAAGCATCTTATACATAAGCATCGCATATCCCTGACATACCGTCTTTCCATGTCTTAAACCGGCGTATGCACTGTAAAACTGCTTTGAATTGTCATACTTTACATTTTCTATGATCCAGTCATGTATTATTTTTATCTTTTGATAATCACTTTTATTCTTTAACTTAAGACTTTTTAATATGCCCTTAACACGTCCGTCTACATAGCTTTGCTCATCTGCATCATCAAGATAATCTACTGTCATCGATATTTTCCCACCAAGCACATTCCATGTCGTATTAAATTTCATCGATTTTATATCATTATCAAGATAATCGAAATCATTTGAAGTCTTTATATTATCATACTTTTTTAAAATATCATCTGTTATTTTTTTTATATTTCTTGAAATATATTCTATATCATGACCAGAATAAGTTATGGTAATATTCTCTTTTCTAAATAAAAGACTTCTATAAATCTGATAACAAAGCTGTGATTTATCAGAAGCATGAAGTTTAACTGATTTTCCTTTACCGATATCAAGCTTTTTTAAAGACTCAGAGAATTTATTGACAAGAGAACTTTTCTTAAATTTAATATTTTTAAAAGAATCAGCAACCTTTTCAGATTTCTTTTTCTCTGTAGTTTTAGTTTCTTTTTTATCATTCTCTTCTTTTAAATCATACTTATACATTACATCTCTTACATTTTCATTTATTATATCCACAACAGAAGAGCTATTATTAATACCTGTATTTTCTTCTATTGCATTAATTAATCCAAATGCCAGAATAAATGCGCCGATAAAACATATACATGCTTTTAACAATTTACCAATTATCTTCACTTCTATACCCCTGTCTTTTATCTTTCTTGTTATCTTATAAACATTGAATCAAGCAATATCCAGTTGGCAAGAAAAAGTCTCATTATCTGCCAGTAACCTGCACCACTAAGCTCATATTCATTTATAAGATCAAATTTTGCCTTCATACTCCTTACATCTTCAAACCACACTTCATGTTGTGTACTGCCATCCCAGTAATTAAAAAAAGGTGTCTGTGCCGTATAATCGTATCGTATAATTGCTCCGTGGTCAATAGCTATCCGCACAGCTTCAACATTTCCTATAGTTGTTGCCTTTGTAACACCTTTCTGATATGGAAGAGGCCAGTCATATCCATAATTTGGTATTCCCATACTTATCTTGCTGCGCGGTATCTTCGTAACAGCATAATCAAGTACCTTTCTCACTTTATCAACCGGTGCAACAGCCATGGGTTCGGAGTAGGTATAACCCCATTCGTACGTCATTAAAAGTACCCTGTTGGCTGCTGCCCCGAGCCCTCCGTAATCCTTTCCCTGATAAAGAAGTCCCGGCTGGTCATCCGATGTCTTTGGAGCAAGTGCCACGGACACTGTGTAACCATTCTCATTCATTACTTCGGTAAGTCTTGCCACCCATGTAGTAAATGCGTCCCTGTCTTCTGCCTTTATATATTCAAAGTCTACATCAATTCCCTCGTATCTTTTCGCCCTTACCTCATCTAGTAAATTATTAATAAGTGCATTTCCTGCGTCAAAATTATTGACTACATCACTTATTAACTGATTATTAAACATGCCATCACTTCCAAATGGAGTAAGAGTAAGAATTGGTCTTACCCCTCCCTCAACAGCTTCATCAATCATCCAATCGGGACTTACATTGGGAGCGATAAGATTTCCTTCTGAATCAAATCCATATGAAAAAACAGACAACTCTGTCAAAAATGGTAAAGTTGCCTGTAAGACTCTTTCGTTAATATATGGATATGCATAACCATTTACAATTAGCTTTCTTTTATTTTCCTGATTATCCTCATTTCCAGGTATAAGAAGTGCCTGACCTATCGCAAGAGGATACGGATAAAATAACTGATTGATATATATTATTTCTGATGCATCTACTCCAAACTCTGATGCAATCGTATCAACACTGTCTCCTTCATTTACAACGTATATATTCATCTACTCTCCATTAGTCAGACAAAACTTACGTCTGACTATTTGATTATAATTAATACAGTGTATGAATATACTTATTGAATTTATAACATATTCATAATTATACTTCTTTTATGTAGTTCTTATAGCAGCCTGTGTTATCTATAAAATTTCTTTTTTAACAAATAAAGAATCGGATGCTGATATAAATTATTAACATCCGATTCCTTATTAATTTATCTTCTTTTTATTTATATTCTTTTTTTATAACTCAAGAAATGCCTGATGAATTCTCTTATCATCATCAAGTTCCGGATGGAATGCAAAAGCAAGCTGATTATTGTACTTAACGCCTACTATCTTATCATCTACAGTTGCAAGAACCTTTACATCATCTGAAACATCTGATACGTAAGGAGCACGTATAAATGTCATCGGGACTTCTCCTATGCCATCAACCTCTGACTCAGTGTGGAAACTTCCAAGCTGTCTTCCATATGCATTTCTTTTTACAGACATAGGAATTGTTCCGAGATAAGTTTTATCGTCATTATCTATATCTGATGCAAGAAGAATCATACCTGCACATGTTGCAAGTACCGGCATACCGCCTGCTATCTGATCTTTTATCGTGTCAAACATATCAAGCTCTTTTAAAAGCTTTCCCTGAACAGTACTTTCACCCCCGGGAAGGACAAGTCTGTCATAATCCTGTTCAAGATCTTCTTTTTTTCTTAATTCTACACAAGTAGCACCAAGTTCTTCCAATGTTTTCTCATGCTCTATGAATGCACCCTGAAGTGCAAGAACTCCGACCTTCATATTACTTACCC
>JALERT010000054.1 GCA_022764445.1 Lachnospiraceae bacterium
TGAGAGGATTCAGATAAAATATGGCATTTACACAGGATAGAGAATTAATCATTAGATAGAAAATTATGAAATCTAAGCTGGCTGGTTTTCTTTTATATGAAATTATGTATTTGCCATAAAAACTAAAAAAAGGAGATTAACGATGAAGAACAAAAAATTATTTAGTTTAGTGGTTACTACAGCGATGGTAATCACAACAGCTTTTGGCAGCTTCACAAATGTTGCTAAAGCTGATGAAAGTAAAAAAGACACAATCACTGTCTATGTGGCAGCAGAAGGTGAAAATGCATCCGGGGCAGCAGTTTCTATGGATGATGTTACAAAAAATCCCACAGGTGCTGCAATAACTTCCAAGATAGAAAATGCAAAAAAAGCACAGGATTTACTTGCAGAAACTATTTACAATACTACATTTGAAGGTGGTAAGAAAGTGCCGGGAATAGAAGATGTCAATGGATTGTATGTAGTATTTTCGCTTGCAAGAGCAGGATTTAAAGCTGACAGCTTTTACGATGATGTATATGAAAAGATTAGTGCACAGCTTTGCAGTCTTAAGATGACAGGTAAAGTATATGATGAGAATAGTGATAAATATATCACTGAAAAGAGCATTATATCAGACGGATATGCAAGCCAGACATATGCTAAGATTGCACTTTGTGTAGAAGCACTTGGAAAGAATCCTGCTGATGTAGGTGGATTTAATCTTATAGATAAGCTTGTAGACAGGTCTGTATATGATTCATCAAGCATTTACAGCAGAGAAGATATGATTCTTTTTGCTCTTGATGCAGCAGATGCCTATATACCTGAAGGAGACAAATATCTTACAAGAGAAGAGCTTGTAAATACTATTACAGATGATGTGGACAATCAGATTGAAACTTCTATTTCATGGGGAAGTATAGATAGTGCAGCTATGGCAATACAGCCTCTTGCACCATATGTTAAAAAGGATGTAGCTAATGTAAGCAAAGCTGCTGTAACTGCTGCATGTGACAAAGCACTCAGATTCATAGAATCTATGCAGGGTACAGATGGTATATATGGTGACAGCTATTCATCAAGTAATGTATGGACACTTGCACAGGTTATGACAACAGCCGGTTTATTTGGATGTGACATTTTATCAGAGAGTGATGGAAGTGATTTTGTAAAGAATGGTACAACACTTTTTGATGTTGCCAATTCATTTGTGGATATAGACAGTAAGAAAGTTAACGATGGCTTAATGTCATTCCAGCCTGAACAACTTCTTCGTGGTCTTAATTCATGTATTCGGTCCTTAGAAAATAGAAGTAGTTTATACAATACAAGCGACGCAGATTACAAAGCATCAGAACCTTCAAAGATGGCTGTTACATCCGATATGATAAGTACTGTTCCTGATAAATATTACACAGGCAAGAATATTACACCTTCCGTAACAGTTAAAAATGATGGCATTAAACTTGTAAAGGATAAAGATTATACAGTAACATATAAGAATAATAAAAAGATTGGAACAGCCACAGTAATCATTACAGGTAAAGGAAATTATATCTTAAGCTGTAAAACTACATTCAAGATTAAGATGGCAAAAGCTGTTATAAGCAAAGTTAAAGCAGGTAAAAAGAAAGCAGTTATAGATATCAAAAAAGTACCTGGAGCAAAGAAATACAGAGTTGAGATTTCAACTAATAAAAACTTTAAACCTTCAAAGAGTGTAAAAGTAAAAAATACTTCATTAAATAAAGTTACGTTTACTGGTTTAAAGTCAGGTAAGAAATATTATGTAAGAGCTATGGCATATGCCGGTTCTGATAAGGGTGCTTACAGTAAGACAGTATCAGTAAAGGTTAAATAAAATGATAAAAGATGCTCAGCAAGGCTTAGACAGGAAATAATAAAATTCCCATGTACCATTTTTAGTACATGGGAATTTTATATTTACAGGACTTCATTAAGTTCCTGTGTTCCCTCAAGGACAAAACGACCATTTTCTATTATCTTAATCTCACTTCCGTCTTCACAGTGAACAGTAATATCGCCAAGTTCATGATATGGTATGGTGATATCTGTATGACAGTTAAAGTATGCATGGCTTGTATCTGTATTACGAAGCAGAGAGAAATCATTTTCTTTCGCTTTCATTTCCTTGCCGTCAGGATTGTATGTGCGAAGTTCTTCTTCATGTGAAAAGCAGGTATCACCTATTGCAAAGTGAGGACCTGTTTTTTCTGCTATAAGGATTGGAAGAAGGTGGGAGATGTTATACTTAAGTCCCATTGCATAAGCTGTTGTATTAGTGCCTATTGCAAATTCCCCCATAGGAAGTGTTTTGTGGTTGAATAAAACATTTTCCTTTATATAACGGCGGTTTTCTTCCTCCGTGCTGAAGTTAGTACATGTATATTCACTGACAACACCATCTTTAAATACAAGTTCAAGATTATCATATTTAAGTCCGTTAAGATATACTTCAGTTACATGAAGTGTACCGTTTGTGCCTTTAAGCTTAGGTGATGTAAAGACTTCACCCAGAGGGATGTTGACATCAGCAAGACAGTTTTCAAATTTTGTCTCTTTGTCAGGATTATCTATAGGAGTAAGAGCAATATTAATATCTGTATGGTTATCACCTCGTCCTGTTACATTGACAAATTCGCCTTTATCAAGAGCGTCAATAATCTTACTTTGGATTACCTCATAGGTATCACTTTCAAGTGTATTGACTTTTATTGTATCTTTGAAAATCTCTTTGTAGTCATTACCTATCTCAGGAACAGGATAAGCTATTATAGTAAAGCTGACTTTATCACCTGGTATATATTCGTTAGTTATAAGCGATGAAGCAGATACATATTCTGTATGCTGTTTTTCCTGTTTTTCTGTGAATGAAGCAGCATATTTGTTAGTTTTTGGCGTAAATGGCTTTTCGCCGAATATCTCCATAACAGCAGGACCTGCGTAAGCAGCAGCTTCTTCTTTAAAGTTTTCATAAGTGTGGCGGATTTCACCAAGCCTTCTGTCGGCATATGCTTTGTCAAAGATAAGAGCAAGATCCATTCTGTGATCATAATCATACTGTTTATTTGGTGAAGCACCGCAGTAGCCCACCTTACCATGCTGGGAGCGTGTGGCAATGCTAACTCCGGCTCTGTAAATACATGATTTAAGTCCCATATCTTCAAATTGTTTTACTGCTTCACGTACAATTCTTTCAAATCCAAGTGTGTATCGTATGTTGACAGTCTTTTTTACTGACAGATCTATCTTGTATGCCTCAAAGCCTTTGCGGTATCCTTCGGTAAAGATTCGTGCCATATTTTCAACATCTTCCTGAGGGAGAGTGTTAAGATAGCGTGCAGTTTCGTATTCATTTGTTGAAATATATTCTCCAAAGTAATAAAGGTATGAAAGATCTGACAGATCACTTTCCATAATTATATCTTTAGCAAATGACATGTCAGGGTCAAGAAGTGATCTTGTTCTGTCCTCAGTCATGATATCGCTGTAGTCAAAGAAGTAATAATAGAGTGCAGACTTGACTTCTTCAATATTATAATTTACGTCTTCTAATATATTGTAAATTTCTATAAATAATTCAAAAGAAATAGTAAGATAAAGAAGACGTTCTTCAAATGCGTATGCAATATCGCCGCGAAGCTCCGTATATAAAGCACATAAAAGCTTTCCTGTCTCCTCGCCAAGTTCATTTACAGCAAATGAAGGATTTGCGTAGCTTGTGTTGTAATTATCATCTTTTATATCATTGTAAAGCTCTTCATTTAATTGCTGGTGTTCATCTGAAGTAAGAGTGCGTATCTGTCCGCTTTCCGATAAAGAGTAAACATTCATTACCTGCATTAGAAAAGAAGAAGTCTTTATGAAATAATTTTTAAGTTCTTCTGATGGAAGATTTTCCGTATTGTTGGAAAGATTATCATTAAGTTCTTTGATCCTTTCACATGCAAGCTGGTATCTTTCAGTATAAAATTCATTTTCTTCAAGAATAATTTTGTTATTTGTCATATATTAAAGCCTCGTCTTTCAATAAAATTATGTATCTAAATAAAAGTATTATACAAAAATAAGAGAAAAAAAACCACAAAAAGTAGGAAATATAGATTTAAATAATGCGTATATTGTGATATTATGTAATAAGGTGTAGAAATTGTATGAATTTATGGGAGGAAAATTATATGAAGAAGATTAAAATATCGCAGATAATATATATGGCATATGCGGTCATGGTTGCAATGGTTCTTCTTGTTGCTGTTGCAGGGTATTTTATTATGAACCGTAATGAAGATAATGCCAATGAATTATTCAATGCATATGGTGCGACTCAGGGTGATATAGGAATGGGGTATGCAGAGTTTCAAAATGTAAAAGTACAGCTTCGTAATGTTTTATACTTATATGCTGACAGCAGTTCAGAACAGTCAGCAGCAGAGGAAAATCTTAATACTGCAAGAAATAATATGAAAACATACTTTGATACGGCAAGGGAAGCAATTACATATGATGCTGCGTTAAAACAGCTTGACAAAGCAGAGGAGTATATAGATTTATATCTTAAGGATGTTGATATCTGTATATCGGATGTGAAGTCGGGTGATATAAAAGAAGCAAGACAGCATCTTCATGATTATGGTGTTGATTCTGCTAATAAGGCAGCAGATGCGATAGAAAATCTTAAAGATATGTTAAATAAAACTGCAAGAGCACATCAGCAGGAATGTGTAGCATTTAACCGTAAAGGAAATATTTTAGTTGGTATTATATTATTATTTAGTATTCTGAACTGTATTATAGGCGGTGTCATGTTAAATAAGCTTATATGCAAGCCTGTAATAGAACTTGCCGGCGTTGCCAACAGTATTGCACTTGGTGAAGTGGATCACAATATTGTAGCTGATGGCGGTGATAATGAGATAAGTATGCTGCAGAACAGCTTCGCTGCCATGGTTGACAATCTTAAAAAGCAGGAAGAAGTTCTTAACAGGATATCAAGTGGTGACCTTAATGTAAGTTACACTGCTGCATCTGATAAGGATGCTGTGGGTAAAGCAATTGTTAAGCTGATAAATGATGATAACTATGTATTTAATGCAATTAGAAATGCAACAAGTCAGATAAGTCTTGGCTCAGGTCAGATAGCAGCTGCAAGCCAGACTCTTGCACAGGGATCTACAGAACAGGCTAGTGCGATTGAACAGATATCAGCAACTATCACAGATATAGCCAATAAAACAAAAGATAATGCAGCACAGGCATCAGAAGTCAGCGATATAGTATTTAAAGCTAAGGATGATGTCATTGCCGGCAATGAGTGCATGAAAGAAATGGTTGATGCTATGAAGGAGATTAATGAATCTTCCGAAAATATACAGAAGATAATCAAAGTTATCGATGATATAGCATTTAACACAAATATTCTCGCACTTAATGCTACAGTTGAAGCCGCAAGAGCAGGAGAACAGGGTAAAGGCTTTGCAGTAGTAGCAGAAGAGGTTCGTAATCTTGCAGGACGTTCTGCAGAGGCATCAAGCCAGACAGCAGAGATGATAGAGGATTCTATAAGTAAAGTTAAGAAGGGATCTGAACTTGCAGAGCAGACAGCTAAGGCATTAAAGGTAGTTTCTGATATGATAGAGAAGATTACTAAACTTAGCTCTGATATCGCCGAATCATCCAATATGCAGGCATCAGCAACTGCACAGATTGATCAGGCACTTTTACAGGTATCACAGGTTGTTCAGACAAACTCAGCTACCAGCGAAGAATGTGCATCAGCAAGTGAGGAACTTTCAGGACAGGCAAGAGGTCTTGAAAAGAATCTTGGAAGGTTCAGACTTAAGAAAATGTAAAAAACCACTTGACACACCCATTAATATATTATATACTTAACAAGTCGCTTGCGAGTGATACATATATAGGGGTGTAGTTCATCGGTAGAATAAGAGTCTCCAAAACTCCAGAGGAGGGTTCGATTCCTTCCACCCCTGTTGTTTTAAGAAAGCCTTTTTACTTTAATAGTAAAAGGGCTTATATTTTTATTCGCGTGCAATACGCATCTGGCACGCAAAATTGAGCAGGTTTACTTTGTTGATATTTTCAAAGAAGGTGTTGTAATGAATAAACGAAACTCGTTTTATGATATTAAGTCCTTTTACAATAAAAAAGCAAAATTAAAGGCGAGCTTTAAAGGAATGAGATATCAGGTTGAACAGGCAGGGGATGAAGAGAGTGGTAAGAAGCTAAGGGTTACTATCTGGCCGGAGCCTTTTTCTTTTGAAAAAACGCCTGATGATTATAAGGAAATATATGAGTTTTCATATGATGAGGAAGGTCTTGACAAGGCATATGAAAAGGTGTGCAGCAGATATGATGAAGATGTAAGCAAATGGACATATGCAAAAGATAATCCTATTGATATGGCTAAGAAAATGGGTGTAATGGGAGGCGAAAGCTGATGGATTATAAGAAATGGCTTGTGGAAGGATTTTGCCCTGTTGACAGGTATACATGCCTTATGCCTGTAGAGTATGAGAGCGAAGAAGAGGGCGACAGGATAATAAGATATCATAAGAAAAGAATGGTATGCCGCCATGCTTTAGCAGGAGAGTGCAAGGAAGTCGATAAATGCAGCTTTTTTGAAAAAGCACCCGATACACTGGACAAAGGTTCAAATTGGTACTTATCCTAAGAGGAAACCGACTGAAAGTGGGGAGATTTCTTAGGATGCGAGATTTTATATAATCCTTAGTTGTGTAAGGAAAGGAGAGAATCATCATGATTTTGCTTGTAGGTATCAATGCCAAATACATACACTCTAATCTCGGTATATATTGTATAGAATCATATGCAAGAAAAAAAGGGATAAATGATTCACAGCTTTGCATGGCAGAGTATACCATCAATCAGTCCGTAGATTATGTGATGGCGGATATATATGAGAAAAAGCCTGATATGATAGCTTTCTCATGTTATATATGGAATATAGATTTTATTGTAAATCTGTCCAGAGAACTTCATAAGGTAAGTCCGGAAGTGGCACTTTGGTATGGAGGACCGGAGGTTTCCTTTGATGCTATTGCACAGCTTGAAAGATATCCATGGATTACGGGAATTATAGAAGGTGAAGGCGAAGAAACATTTTATGAAGTAGCAAAACTTTATCTTGAGGACAGGGAAGACAAGCTTTCAAAAGTAAAAGGAATTACATTCAGAGACGAGGATAATATAATAAAAAATGTCAGCCGTCCAAGGATGGATCTTGATGATGTTGTCTTTCCTTATTATGATATGATGGATAATCTTGACAATCGCATAGTTTATTATGAGACAAGCAGGGGATGTCCGTATGGATGCAGTTACTGTCTTTCATCTGTTGAGAAAAATGTCAGATTCAGGAGTATGGAGCTTGTAAGAAAAGAACTTAAATTCTTTATTGATGCAAAAGTGCCGCAGGTCAAATTTGTGGACAGGACATTCAACTGTAATCATGAGCATACAATGGAGATATGGAAGTTTATTAATGAGAATGATAATGGAATAACGAACTTCCACTTTGAATTATCGGCTGATTTACTTACAGACAAAGAGATAGAGTATGTCAATAAATTTAGACCGGGACTTGTTCAGTTTGAGATAGGAGTTCAGACTGCCAATTCTGATACGCTGCGTGAAATACACAGAAATCCTGATCTGACAACTTTAAAAGAAAATGTTGCAAAAGTTCATAAATATCATAATATTCATCAGCACCTTGATCTGATAGCAGGACTTCCATACGAGGATTATGATTCATTCAGAAACTCATTTAACACAGTCTATGAGATGGAGCCGGACCAGCTTCAGCTTGGTTTCCTTAAGGTACTTAAAGGTTCTCCGATTTATGAAAGCAGAGAAAAGTACGGAATAGTTTTTCATGATACACCACCATATGAAGTCATGTATACAAAGTGGATATCATATGAGGATATTCTTCATCTTAAACGTATAGAAGATATGGTTGAAAGATACTATAACAGTATGCAGTTTCAGGCATCAGTAAAGTTCTGCACAGAAAAGTTTGAAACTCCATTTGACTTCTTTGAATCAATAGGTCGATTTTATCATGTAAAGGGATATGAAGGAGTCCATCAGTCAAGGCTTCAAAACTATGATATACTTATAGAATTTTCAGAAAATAAAAAAGATATTTTTTCAAAAGAAGATATGGAAATCCTTAAACAGCTTCTTGTCTTTGATCTTTATGCAAGGGAAAATCTTAAGAAAAGACCTGATTTTGCAGAAAGTGATAAAATTCCGGAAAAGGAAATTATGTATAATTTCTATAAAAAAGAAGCAGAGAATCCGATTTATCTTAAGGGGTATGACGGATATGACTGGAAGCAGATTCTAAGGATGACACATATGGAAATATTTGACTACGATATACCGGAATACATAGAGAATAACAGGCTTGTTAAAGAAAGATGTGTCGTATTGTTTGATTATAATGACAGAAACCCTCTTGACAATCAGGCGAAAATGATAAAAATAGACTTATAATAAGCAAATGTACAGGAGAATAATATGGCAAAGAGAATGACACAGAAGGAAAAAGAACGTGTATCACGTATTATGAAGCTTCTTGATGAAGAATATGGGACGGAATACAGATGTTATTTAAATCACGATAATGCATGGCAGCTCCTTATTGCAACGATTCTTAGTGCTCAGTGTACAGATGCAAGGGTTAATATAGTCACAAAAGATTTATTTGTTAAGTATCCTGATTTAAATGCATTTGCAGGAGCTGATGTAGAGGAGCTTGAGCAGGATATAAAGTCAACGGGATTTTACAGGAATAAAGCTAAGAATATAATTGAATGCTGCAGGAGACTTCTTACAGAATTTAACGGAGAAGTGCCAAAGGATATTGATGATCTGACTTCCCTTGCAGGTGTTGGAAGAAAAACTGCCAATGTAATAAGGGGAAATATTTACAATATACCAAGTATCGTTGTTGATACCCATGTGAAGAGGATATCAAAGAAACTGGGATTTACAAAAGAGGATGATCCGGTTAAGATAGAATACGAGCTTATGAAAGTTCTTCCAGAAGATCACTGGATATTATACAATATCCACATAATAACTCTTGGAAGAAGCATATGCACAGCGAGAAATCCAAAGTGTGAAGAATGTTTCCTAAAGGGAGAATGTCCTTCATCATTAATTTAATACTCCTGAAAAAGCTTTATAAGGCGTGACTTTATTGATTCTTTCATAAAAAAATCAGAATTGTCAATTTTTGTAATAAGCTCCTGTATCTGTTCAGGTCTGTTTTCATCTATATAAATCTGTGCCAGCGTTATATAAGTTTCAGATATATCACTTCCAAGAACTATTGCGTATTCAAAGACTTTTTTGGCTCTCTGGCGGTCTTTAAGTGTGTTGTATATATATGAGCCCCACTGGTTAAGAAGTCTTAGAAGGAGAAGAAAATTCTGGTCACAGCATGAAAGATAGTCGAAATTGGCACGACCATACTTAAGCTTAATATCCGTATTGGTCATATCTGAAAGATTAAGAAGTTTAGCATCAGCAAGTTCAAGTATTTTATCCTGAAGCTCCTTTTCTTCTTCATCGGGAGAATTATTAAATGGGAGCAAATCCTTTTGTACAGATATATATTCGATATCTGAGATATCTTTTTTGGGCGCAAAGTCGGCTTCATGCTCTTTTTCCCAGAAATCCTTATCCCAGGTATCTTTAGTTTTGTCTTCATGATTAGACTTGACGTAAAACCATATTACGAATACAATAAAGCATATAAAAAAAACAGGCATATCAATTATCCTTTCTTTTAATATTATGGAATGGAGGTATACATTATGAACTTTTTTAACAGAAAAAACCAGCAGAGGATAGCTGCTGTAATCTGTATCGTTGTAATACTTGCAATGATAGTTCCAATGGTATTTCAGTATTTACAATAATATGAAAAAAATAAAATCAGATTATTGAATCACAGATTGGGGAGCAGAGTAAATTCTTTGCTTCTTTTTCTTTTTTATTCATTATAACCATTAGAACTTTTTATTTACTAATTAAAAAAACTATACAGAATATACTAAAAAAAGTCAAATCGTGTAGTAATATTTTGCTTGCGTAATGTAAAAGGTGTGATAGAATAAAATACGTATGCACATAACGTATGGTAAAATATATGTTAAAAAATATTAATTATAGTTAAAAAGTAGCAGGTGAAAGACAATGAGTAAAAAGAACAAATTATTGGCAGTATTATTTATAATTGGATGTATCGGTATAGTATGTATCGCTGGTGTGGTGAAAATCGCATCAAGAAGTAATTTTGGTGATGAGGATGTAATATGTGAAGGTGCATCTATAGATGGCGTAGATATCGGAGGCATGACAAAGAGCGAAGCGGCTTTGGCCGTTGACAAACATATATCAAAGCTTACGGAGAGACAGATAAATGTCAATGTAAATGGAGAAAGCGTTCCGGCTACATTTGGAGCAGTAGGCTTTAAGGTAAAAGACAATGATTATGTAGAAAAAGCTTATGAGATAGGAAAAAAAGGTAACTTTTTTGAAAAATTCTTTGAAATTGCAACTGTAAAAGAAAAAGATATCACATATAATCTGTCATATTATGCAGATGAGAATGTTACAAGACAGTTTGTTGAGGAAAGATGTTCTGTTTATGATGTTAAAGCAAAAAATTCAAAGCTTAAGCTGAAAAATGGTAAATTTACTGCTACAAAAGAAAGAACAGGTGTTGCCGTTCAGGTAGATGACACAGTATCAGCCATAGTATCAAAGATTGAAAAACATGATAAAAAAGATGCTCCCGTATCGGTAGATGCAGTGGTAGAAACTACAGAACCAAAGTACACTAAAGAGATGGTATCTAAGTGTAAGGATTTACTTGGAACATATACTACTGATTACAGTTCATCTACCGCTGCAAGAGCCAACAATGTACGGACAGCAGTGAACTATATCAATGGAACAGTTATATATCCCGGTCAGACATTTTCTACCATAAAAGTTATAAAAGACCGTACAGAAGAGAATGGATATCAGTCAGCACCTGAGTATTCAAGTGGAAAAGTTGTTGATGGTATCGGCGGTGGTGTATGCCAGGTATCAACTACATTGTACAATGCAGTAATAAATGCTGAGCTTGAGGTAGTAGAGCGCTCCCCTCATTCAATGGTTGTACATTATGTGCCTGTTTCAAGAGATGCGGCAATATCAGGAACATATAAGGACTTTAAGTTCAAGAATAATACAGATGTACCTGTATATATTGCAGGCTCCGCAGAAGGTGGCTGTATTTCATTTAAGATATATGGTGAGGAAACAAGACCTGACAATAGAAAAATAGAATTTCAATCAGAGACTACAGAAACGATACAGCCGGGAGATGAAGTTGTTACTGTCGATCCTTCACAGCCGGCTTCATACAGAGTTGTAACCCAGAGTGCTCATGTAGGTTATAAGGCAAAATTATGGAAGATAGTATATATAGATGGTGTTCAGACAGAAAAGATTCTTCTGAATTCTAGCTCATATAATGCTGAACCACAGTATGTTACGGTAGGTAAGGCTGTAGAACCTTCACCGGAACCATCAAAAGCACCGGATGTTAAAGAAAGTGAAACTCCTGCAGCTACCAAAAAACCGGCAGCGACAGAAGAGCCAAAAAAGACTACGTCACCAAAGGCTACTAAGGCACCGGATAAACCAAAGACCGGACAATGATTTAAGGATGGAGTTATACGATGGAAATAGGAAAAGTACCTGAAAATATACTTAAGAGAGCCGTTTTTAAACAGTTACATCACAGAAGACCGGAGGTGCTTCTTCATCCCGGAGTTGGTGAAGACTGTTCAGCAGTAGCAGTAAGAGAAGATGAGGCGCTTGTGTTTTCAACAGATCCAATAACAGGAACCGATAAAGGGATTGGTACATTAGCTGTACATATTACAGCTAACGATCTTGCATCAAGTGGAGCAGAACCGATAGGAATACTTACAAGCATAATTCTTCCGGAATATACAGAAGAGCCTGATCTTAGAAGGATAATGATGGAGATAGAAGAAGCATGTAATGAACTCTCAATAGAAGTTATGGGGGGACATACAGAGGTATCAGATGTTGTAAAAAGACCTATAATAACAGTTACGGGAGTCGGGAAAGTAAAGAAAGATAAGCTTATATCGACAGGAGGGTTAAGACCTGGTGATGAGCTTGTCATGACAAAATGGGCAGGAATCGAAGGAACATCAATTATAGCTGCTGAAAAGGAAGATATTCTTAAAAAAACACTACCCAAAGAACTTATAGATGAAGCTGTGTCATATAAAAAGCTTTTATCTGTTGTACCTGAGGCAAGGATAGCTGCAGAGTGTGGTGCAACTGCCATGCATGATGTTACGGAAGGCGGAATATTTGGAGCATTATGGGAAATTGGTGCAGCATCAGGAGTCGGCATAATAGCTGACCTTAGAAAGATTCCTATAAAGCAGGAGACTATAGAGATATGTGAGGTTTTTGATATAAACCCATACATGCTTATTTCAAGTGGAAGTATGCTTATAGGTTGTCCTCAGGGTAATCTTCTTGTTGAAAAGCTTATGCAGAATGGAATTAACGCAGTTGTAATAGGAAGAGCTACAGAGGGTAATGACAGGATTGTCGTAAATGGAGATGAGACAAGATATCTTGGTCCTGCCGGAAGTGATGAATTGTATAAAATATACAGATAAGGAGTATTGATACAATGTTAAAAAAGCAGATTTTAGATGCAATCAGCAAAAACAGCCGTTATTCGCTGGAAGATCTTGCATCAATGTTAGGAACAGATGTAAATACTGTTGCCAAAGAAATAGAGGAAATGGAAGAAAATAAGGTTATATGCGGCTACCCTACACTTATTAACTGGGATAAGACTGATTGTGAAAGGGTAACGGCACTTATTGAAGTAAAGGTTACACCTCAGAGAGATATGGGATTTAATAAGGTGGCAGAAAGAATTTACAGGTTTGATGAGGTTGAAGCCGTTTATCTTATGTCAGGCGGATTTGACCTGACAGTTATTATAGAAGGAAAGAGTATGAAAGAAGTTGCACGATTCGTATCGGAGAAATTATCTACTCTTGAATATGTTACAAGTACTGCTACATATTTTGTACTTAAGAAATATAAGGAACATGGTCTTATTATGGCAGATGAGCATCATGATTCAGAAAGGATGTTAATTACACCATGAGAGATCCACTGTCAGATAAAGTAAAGAAGATAGAGCCTTCGGGAATAAGAAAATTCTTTGATATAGTAAATGAGATGAAAGATGCCATATCATTAGGTGTCGGTGAACCTGATTTTGATACTCCCTGGCATATAAGAGAAGAAGGAATTTATTCATTAGAACATGGAAAAACATTCTATACATCAAATGCAGGACTTAAAGAACTTAAAGTGGAGATTGCATCATATCTAAGCAGAAGATTTGACCTTCATTATGATTACAATAAAGAGATAATGGTTACTGTCGGAGGAAGTGAAGCGATAGATGGAGCACTTCGTGCCATGCTCGATGCAGGTGATGAGGTACTTTTGCCACAGCCAAGTTATGTGTCATATGAACCATGTATAACACTTGCAGATGGTGTTCCTGTTATAGTTGAACTTAAGGAAGAAAATCAGTTTAAGCTTAAGGCTTCGCAGCTTGAAGAACTTGTAACTGATAAAACGAAGATACTTATAATGCCGTATCCCAATAATCCTACAGGAGCTGTTATGGGATATGACGATTTAAAAGAGATAGTTGATTTTGTTATAAAGCATGACCTCTATGTAATATCTGATGAAATTTATTCTGAACTTACATATAATGGTAATCATGTTTCAATAGCTTCATTCCCGGGAATGAAAGAACGTACAATCGTTATCAATGGATTCTCAAAATCATATGCCATGACAGGATGGAGACTCGGATATGCATGTGGACCTAAGCTTATAATAGAGCAGATACTTAAGATTCATCAGTTTGCAATAATGTGTGCACCTACCACAAGCCAGTATGCAGCCGTTGAAGCATTAAGGCATGGCGATGATGACGTAGAAAGGATGAGAACTGCCTATAATCAGAGAAGAAACTTTCTTATGAATTCTTTTAAGGAAATGGGATTAAAGTGCTTTGAACCATTTGGAGCGTTTTATGTATTTCCAAGTATAAAAGAATTCGGAATGACCTCGGATGAATTTGCAACTAAGCTTTTGATGGAGGAAAAGGTTGCAGTTGTACCGGGTACAGCATTTGGCGAATGTGGTGAAGGCTTTCTTCGTATATCATATGCATATTCGATAGAGGACCTTAAGAAAGCTCTTGAAAGGATAGACAGATTTATAAAGAGGTTATAAAGAGGTAGTAAAAAATGTTAAATATAGTTTTATTGGAACCTGAAATGCCTGCCAATACCGGCAACATTGGGCGTACATGCTGTGCAACAGGTACAAGACTTCACCTTATCGAGCCTATGGGATTTAAGATAAATGATAAGATGCTTAAACGTGCCGGCCTTGATTACTGGGACAAGCTTGATGTAACGGTGTATGACTGCTATGAGGACTTCCTTGAAAAAAATCCGGCAGCAGCTGATAAGATGTATATGGCAACGACAAAGTCAAAAAAGAATTATTGTGATGTAAGTTATGAGCCTGATGCATATATAATGTTTGGAAAAGAAAGTGCAGGAATACCAGAGGAAATACTTGTTAATTCTGAGGAAACAGCGATACGTATACCAATGAATGAAAATATAAGATCACTTAATCTGTCTAATTCTGTGGCAATTGTTTTATATGAGGCATTGCGTCAGAATAACTTCTTTGATATGCAGCTTGAAGGTGATCTTCACAGACTTCACTGGAAAAATTAGAAAAGTGAAAAAATATGTTGAAAAATACCAAAAAAAATACTAAAATACTTAAGTAGTATGTTTTTTTATAATAAACAAGAAGTTTGCTGTTAATTCTATATACATAGCTAACTGTGATTATGTATATAGAAAATTTAATTTTTGTACGGCAGAATGGAGGAGAAAATGAGCGAATGTAAAGGTAAAATTGCAGTATTGACTAGTGGAGGAGACGCACCGGGAATGAACGCTGCTATTCGTGCAGTCGTTCGTACAGGTATATCTAAGGGATATGAGGTATATGGTGTAAAACGAGGATATAATGGTATTTTAAATAGAGAGATGGATTTACTGACATTTCATGATGTTTCAGAAAAACTTCAGCATGGTGGTACATTCTTATTTACAGCCAGAAGTGCTGAGTTTAGAGAAGAAGCAGGAAAGAAGAAAGCTGCTGAGATTTGTAAAGAAATGGGAATTGAAACGTTAGTTGTAATAGGTGGTGATGGTTCTTTCACAGGTGCTAAGAATCTTTCTAAGTATGGTGTGAATGTAATCGGTATTCCGGGAACTATAGATCTTGATATTGCATATACAGATTATACAATTGGTTTTGATACAGCAGTCAATACAGCGATGGAAGCTATTGATCGTCTTCGTGAGACTTCAAATTCTCATGAGCGCTGCAGCGTAGTAGAAGTTATGGGCCGTTCAGCAGGTTACATCGCATTATGGTGTGGTATTGCCAATGGTGCTGAGGGAATCTTACTTCCTGAGAAGTTTGACAATAACATTGAAAGACTTATCGAAGAAATAAAGAAAAACCGTGAAGCAGGAATGACACATCAGATTGTTGTCAATGCTGAGGGTATCGGACATTCATATGAGCTTGCAGAGCGTATAGAGAAAGAAACAGGCATGGAGACAAGAGCAACAATTCTTGGCCATTTACAGCGTGGTGGAAGTCCAACAGCACGTGACAGAGTTTATGCTTCAGTTATGGGTGCATATGCAGTAGATTGTATCGAAAAAGGTAAGCACAATCGTCTTATCGGTTACAAAGATGGTCATGTATATGATATCGATATCGATGAAGCATTCCAGATGAAGAAGAGCATCGATGATTATGAGTACGAAGTTGCAGGTATTCTTGGTACAAGATGTGACTACAATAAATAATCATATGATTTAACTTAGATAAAAAGGCATAGTTTGGCAGTTTGATTGTCAGCCATGCCTTTTTTACTTTATGTGAAATACTTTATTTGTTATTGTATACACCCATGGTGCTGCAGTAACCATTATTGGTACTATGATAATATATAAAGATAGTAACAAAGAAACTCCGAGAGAAAATAAGATATAATAATGAGGTCTTAACTATGGTAATTGTACAGAGAAATGCGTATATAGGTGAGAAGAGGGCGGAGTATATTTATGATGATGAGAAGAAAAAGTCGTTATCAGATAATGAGAGCGTTAATAGATACGGAGCTGCCATTGATATAGGTACTACTACAGTAGTAGTGTCTTTATATGATATGATTAGTGGAAAATTAATTGACAGTAAATCAGAGACAAATAGTCAGGTAAGTTATGGCGGCGATGTAATGATGAGAATTATGCATTGTGGAATGGGAAAGTCAGAACTTCTTCATGAAATGATAATTTCACAGATAGAAGAGATGATATCTGATATTTGTAAAAAAAATGATACAGATGAAAATGTAAGCAACATGTTGGTTGTTGGCAATACAACAATGTGCCATATTTTTCTTGGAAAGGATGTAAGTGGTCTTTCCGGTGCTCCATTTAAACCTTCATATACAGGGCGTATTGAATGTACCGGTGAAAGTCTTGGGATGAAAAAATTCCCTGATGCAGTTATAAAGGTACTTCCCGGCATAGCTGGTCATGTTGGAGCCGATGCAGCATCATTTCTTATGGAAGAAAAGATATACGGAGAAGATAAAATACAGCTTGGAATTGATATTGGAACAAATGCTGAGATGATTTTAAATAATCATGGTAAAATATATGTCTGCTCTGCCGCTGCAGGTCCTGCCTTCGAGGGGAAAGGTATAAAGTGCGGAAAAAGAGCAGGTACAGGCGCTATAAACAGTGTAAAGATAAGTAAAGCTAATGGCAATATTGTGCTAGGAGTAATAGCAGGAGCTAACGGCTCCGGTCATGACGATAAGGTTACAGGAATATGCGGTTCAGGGCTTGTTGATGCAATATCAGAACTTCTTAAGGTTGGAATCATACAAAGTGATGGTTATCTTTTAAGCCGGGATGAAGCAAAGCGTGTTGGCATAAGGGAAGATCTTGCAGAAAGAATTGACAGTGATGGGGAAGAAAATTATTTTCTGCTGTATTCATCTGACCGAATAGTTGGACAGAAGGATATAGTCATCACGCAGAAAGATATAAGGAATGTTCAGCTTGCCAAAGCAGCGATACAGGCAGGTGCAGAATGTCTTATGGAAGAAAACAAAATTACACTTAATGATCTTGATGAATTTATAATTGGTGGTGTATTTGGAAAGTTTTTAAATCAGTCATCTGCTGTAAACTTTGGTCTTTTTCCAAAGCTTAATAATATAAAGATAACTTTCTGTGGTAACGCTGCCGGCAATGGTGCAGCACATGCTCTTTTAGACGAGGAATTTGACAAATTATTTGAAAATCATATATCAAAAGCTATTCATATAGAGCTGGCAGATAAAAAGTCATTTCAAAGTAAATTTATGAATGCAATGGAGTTAAAATCGTGGTATTATAATAGTAATTAGACAGTTAAAAGATTTTGTTCTTACGTGTTTAAAAAATAGTGATAAAAAAGATTGAATATATGGAGGCATACTATGAAATTAGGATTTATTGGTGCAGGCAATATGGCACAGGCGATTATTGGTGGAATTTTAAAAAAAGGAATTTATTCAAAAGATGACATAATTGCATCCGCAGCCACTGAAAAAACTATAAATAAAGTTGCAGAAGAGTTTGGAATAAATACTACACTTGATAATAAAAAAGTGGCAGAAGCAGACATTCTATTTCTTGCAGTAAAGCCGGTATACTATAAAACCGTTATTGACGAGATAAAAGATATTGTAAGCAGTGAACAGATTATAGTTACTATAGCTGCCGGAAAATCTATTGCATGGGTCGAGGAAGCATTTGGTGGCGCAAAAAAAATCGTGCGTACCATGCCAAACACGCCTGCACTTGTAGGTGAAGGAATAACTGCTGTTTGTACTAACAGCAATGTAAGTGAATCAGATCTTTCAAATGTTATGGAACTTCTTGAAAGTTTTGGTAAAGCGGAGGTGATAAATGAAAATATAATGGATGCTGTTGTTGCAGTAAGTGGAAGTTCGCCAGCATATGTTTTCATGTTTATAGAAGCTATGGCAGATGCGGCTGTAGCTGAAGGTATGCCACGCGCACAGGCATACAAATTTGCAGCACAGTCAGTACTTGGAAGTGCAAAGATGGTACTTGAGACAGGTAAGCATCCGGGAGAACTTAAGGATATGGTATGTTCTCCAGCAGGAACTACTATTGAAGCAGTCCGTGTATTAGAAAAAGAAGGTCTTAGAAGCAGCGTTATGGAATGTATGAAAGCATGTGCTGATAAATCAAGAAATATGTAATCATAAATGATATACGGCTACATATATTGTCTATATGATGAGATTAAAATATATATTACGAATAAGAAATGTCCTATGTATTGTATTTATTTTTATAGCAATATCAAGTGCAGCGTATATCGTACAGTGGGAAGATAGTATAACAAAGCGTATTAAGATAAGAGAAGAACTTTGTATGCAGGGGGCTGAGGAATTTGCTGATGACATATTGGAAGATGTCAGGTGTTTTCCGGTCAAAGATGATAGAGGAAAAGCTTTTTGTGTATACGAAGATGGATATGGTGATGGGAGAACGTTTGGTGGCAAAAGGAGACATGAAGGGATAGATATAATGTCTTCCAATAATGTACCCGGATATTTTGCGGTACAGTCTGTGTCGGATGGGGTTGTTGAGAAGAAAGGCTGGCTAAAACTCGGCGGTTATCGTATTGGTATCAGAAGTAATAATGGGATATATTATTATTATGCACATCTTGATTCTTATAAGCCTGATATAAAGACAGGAGACAGAGTTAAAGCGGGGGATATACTCGGATATATGGGAGATACAGGGTATGGAGCTGAGGGTACGAGAGGAAAGTTTGATGTGCATCTTCATTTTGGGATATACATTAACAAAGGTGACGGGGAAAAGAGTGTTAATCCCTACAATATTTTACGATATATTGAGGGATACTCAGATTAAATTATGTACATTAAGTGGGATTGTGCAGGAATAGGAGAGAATTATGGAGATTCAGCTTTGGAGAGATATATTAGAACCATATCGTCTTGCTGTTGACGAACTAGTTGTAAAATTTATGCATATTAAACAGCAGTATCAGTATTCCCATATGTATTCGCCTATTGAATCAGTGACAGGGAGAGTAAAGAGAATATCAAGTATTTTAGATAAGGCACAGCGTAAGGGCATAGAGTTTGATGAAATTGAGTCAAAGATTGAAGATATCGCGGGCATACGTATAATATGTCAGTTCGTGGAAGATATAGACACAGTAGTTGATATAATACGCAAGAGAGAAGACCTTGAGGTTAAGAGGGAAAAAGATTACATAACACATAGCAAACCAAGCGGGTACAGAAGTTATCATATCATAGCTTATTATACCGTTCATACAATTAATGGTCCTAAGAGACTTGAGGTAGAGATTCAGATAAGAACTCTTGCCATGAATTTCTGGTCTACTATAGAACACTCACTGCAGTATAAGTATAAGGAAAATATGCCGGATGATCTTCGTGAACGTTTACTTAGGGCAGCAGATGCAGTTGATGCACTTGATAATGAGATGGCATCTGTTCGTGATGAAATAATGGATGCCCAGAATTCCAATAAGCAGAAGGCCAATATTGTTTCAGACATTCTTAATAATATAGAAAATCTTTATTATGTTGCCAATGAACGTGAAGTAACAAAGATACAGGATGAATTCTTTAAGATATATAAGGAAAATGATATGGCACTACTTAAAAGATTCAATAAGCAGCTTGATATAATTGCAGAGAATTACAGAGCGCAGAGCCTTCAGTAAAAGACAGATATTTGGTTATAAGGAAAGGTTGCAACATTACAAATGATAAATTTACCACAGGAATATTGTGATAACATGAAAAATCTTCTCGGCGAAGATGAATTTAATGAGTATATAAAAAGTTTTGATAAGAAGTCTGATATGGCAGTCAGGATAAATACTCTTAAGATATCTGTCGATGAATGGAATGAGATAAGCAGTTTTGATATGTGTCCCATATCATGGACAGACAAAGGATTTGTCATAAATAACAGCGATAAGACGATTCTTTCCAAACACCCGTATTATTTTGCAGGGCTTTATTATATACAGGAGCCAAGTGCGATGATACCGGCAGCTATCCTGCCGGTAGAAGAGGGTGACAGGGTGCTTGATCTTTGTGCCGCGCCGGGAGGAAAGGCTACAGAACTTGCGGCCAAGCTTAACGGAACGGGGATTCTTGTAGCAAATGACATAAGTGTATCAAGGGCGATGGCACTTGCTAAAAATCTTCAGATGACAGGTGCTAGGAACGTAGTAGTAACTGCTGAGACACCGGACAAGCTTTCAGAGAAGTTTGACGGATTTTTCGACAAGATTTTAATTGATGCACCATGCTCGGGAGAAGGTATGTTTCGCCGTGAACCACGAATGGTCAAGGACTGGCTTGCCAATGGGCCTGAGTATTATTCAAAGCTTCAAAAAGAAATACTTGATAAGGCGTATACTATGCTTAAGCCGGGTGGGATGATGGTATATTCCACATGTACATTTTCGGTTATGGAAGATGAAGCTGTAATTCAGTGGTTCACAGATAAATATAAAGATATGAGTATATGCACAGTAGAGCATAAGGATGGATTTTCATACGGAAGACCTGATATGATAGAGAATGGTGATGATTCGCTTAAAAAGTGTATAAGAATTTTCCCACACAGATCAAAAGGTGAAGGTCACTTTGCAACACTCCTTAAGAAAGAGGATAAGGATAAACAATCAGATTCAGAAAATGATGCATCAGGTCCTATAAAGAAAAAGCAGATAAGGAATAAAGCATTAGGAAAAAATTGTTTGTCAAAAGAAAAAAATAAAGATTATATAGATGAAATAAACCAGTTTATAAAAATTGATGGTTGCCAAGATATGATTAACATAAAAAAAGATGTTGTTTCTCTTGCAGTATCCGACATTAATTTAAGAGGACTTAGAGTTATACAGGATGGACTTATTCTGGGTGAAATGAAGAAAAAATTTGAACCATC
>JALERT010000067.1 GCA_022764445.1 Lachnospiraceae bacterium
AAAGATTAAATAGGAAGGAGGTCTGCGGTATGCGGATATACACAACTTACAGCGTTAAGATTAAGCATTACAACCATATATTCAAAGATACTATTGCTATATACAGGCGTGCCGTAGATTATCTTATTGCAGTCTGTATGGATAAGTGGGATACCGTTGTTACTTTCAAAGGACAGAGCAGACTTACGTATATCGAAAGTCTTGTTCATGCAACAAAGGATAATCCTAATCCTGTATATGATTTTGATTCAAAATTCTATAAAATGCCAAGTTATATGCGTCGTGGTGCAATTAATGAAGCTATTGGGAAAGTATCCTCGTATAAAAGTAATCTTGCTAATTGGAAAGAAAACCCTGTTGGAAAAGAACCGTCATATTCCAAAGCAGGATATGTATTTCCATCCATGTACCGAACTGTAATGTACAACCAGACAGATGATTATGTTGCACAGATTAAAGTCTATGTCCGTAATACATGGGACTGGATTGCTGTGGGCCTTCGTAAAACAGACATGGATTATATATACAGGTATTGCAAAAACAGGAAACAGTGTGCTCCTACTCTTCAAAAACGTGGTAAGGAGTGGTTTTTGGATTTCCCATTTGAAGAAAGCACTATGCTTAAAGAAGTATCCATATATGATAATACCATTGTTTCCGTAGACCTGGGCATAAATACAGCCGCTACTATTTCTATAATGCGTTCGGATGGCACTATTCTCGGGAGACATTTCTGTAAACTCCCTAAAGAAACAGACTCTCTGATGCATAGCATTAATCGTATCAAAAAGGCACAGCAGCATGGAAACTACAAAACTCCGAGATTATGGGCTAAAGTAAAAGGTATCAATCACAGCATTGCATCAAAGACTGCTAATTATGTTATGGATATAGCAGTTCTCTATAATGCAGATACCATAGTATTTGAGCACTTGGATAAAAATGGCAAAGTCCGTGGTTCAAAAAAACAGAAGCTCAAAATGTGGCGAAGTCAGGAAGTTCAGTCTATTGTTACAAATAAAGCCCACAGACTTGGAATGAGAATCAGTCATATCTGTGCATGGGGAACAAGTAAATATGCATATGATGGAAGCGGCATTGTTCTTCGTGGAAAAGATGGTGGGTTTACTACTTATGAACTTTGTAAGTTCCAAAATGGTAAAATCTACAACTGCGATTTATCTGCATCCTATAATATCGGAGCAAGATATTTTATACGTGAAATTTTAAAATCCCTGGATGAGAGTTCAAGGTTGGCAATTGAGGCAAAAGTTCCTCAGTCTGCCAAGAGAAGCACCTGCACATTCTCTACTTTAATTAGCTTGAATGCGGAGCTTGTGTCTTTAGCGGCATAAGTATCTGAGTTTTAGCTGTATGGTAGAAATGTAGTCCATCTGCTAAAGCAGATGCAGCCGCAAGGCTGCTATAGGAAGCACGCGACTTTAGTCGTGTGAGGCTTCACGAGAATTATCTCGCATTTTATTTCTGAATATTTAGTCTAGTGAACCATTTAACAGAAGCCACAGATCTTTACGGTCTGTGGTAGTTCACTCTGTTTGAGAGATTCGAACTCCCGACATCCTGCTTATAAGGCAGGCGTCCTACCAGCTGAACTAAAACGGATTATAATGAAGATGATAGGACTCGAACCTATAGTGCCGAAGCCACAGATTTACAAACTCGTGGCGAAAACTCATAGACTTGTTTATGGGGTGAAAGTCATATATATTTTACTTGAATTTGACATAGATTAGATATATAATATATGTATAATAAGAAAGGAATTTTAATAATGGGAAGATCAAAATCAAATAATGTACAAATCAATATTTCCATTCCCACTGAATGGAAAACAGAACTTGAAAACCTTGCTCGCATCTATTCTGTTGAGGAAGGAAAAACAATTACTTTCCTCGATTTAATGCGTAGAGGTATTCAGGAAAAATATCAATTAGGAGAAAATGCGGATGAGTAATATAGAAGAAATTTTAAAAGAAGTAGAAAAAAATAAAATTACATTAATGGAAGGAACAGAGTTTTATTATGCAGATAGAAATATAAAGAAACCTGTTAAATGTATAATTCAGAAAACAGAATTAGGATATCCGGCTACTATATTTGCAAAAAGAGAAGATACAAACAAAATCTTCAAATGTTATGATGGATTTGGATGTTATACATTAGATAATTATGATAAAGCATATAAAGATGCTCAAATTCAAGAAGATAGGAATATTTACTAAAGACATGAATAATAACGAACAGTATCATACGGCATCACATTGTAAATATCTGATACAATATCATATCATATGGTGTCCTAAATTTAGATTTTCTGTACTACAAGGAAATGTAGAAGATACTCTTAAACAGATATTGCAAAAGATATGTAATGATTATGGATATAAAATCAAAGCGTTAGAAGTCATGCCGAACCATATACATATATTTGTAGATGTATCGCAAACAGTAGCCCCTTGCGATGTTGTTAGAACTCTCAAAAGTATAAGTGCTATCGAATTATTTAAAGCGTTTCCACAGTTAAAACAGTTTTATACAAAATGTGGTGTTTTATGGTCAAGAGGATATTTTGTATCAACTGTGGAACATATAAGCGAAGCAACAGTAATTAAATATATAGAGGAACAGAAAAACCATGATTGATGAAGAATATAATAAGATTCTAAAACAGTATCATAAACTTTCTGATAGGCATATTTTAGTCGTTGAGACTGATATGCCTTATTCCGATGTGCTTAAAGTCGTGGATCTTTCTGACAAAATCAGAAAAGCAGGTAACGAACTTGTAGGTCTTATGAAAAAGAATTATGACCAGCTTATGCGTACAAAAAGATACCGCAAGTTACTTAAACTCTATGGCTCTACTGAGGATAAAAAGAAACGAAAAGTATTAGCAATTCAGCTTAATGAAATGCAAAGGCAATATAATGTTACCTGGGATTATTGCAGGGTATCTATGATTCCGATAGGAAAGAAATATGGTGTTGATGCTATTTTTGCCCTAACAAAAGCCGAGGATATCTGGCGAGGGATGGAAAAATGTCTTTATGATAACGGC
>JALERT010000155.1 GCA_022764445.1 Lachnospiraceae bacterium
TGTAATATTTACAAAAGTATATGACGAGCAGCGAAAGCTGTATGGCAGAACACGTAAAGCAATCGAGGAAACAATTCGTATATGTAAAGAGAAAAATGTGTTGAAGGAATATTTAGAAAGTCATGAAGGAGAGGTGGTTACAATGATGATGACATTATTTGATGAGGAACAGATCATGAAGAATCATGATGCTGCTATTCGGCGTGAAGAACGTGAGAAAGCAAGAATTGAAAAAGAGAAGGCAACAGAACAGGCAATTTCCAATATAGTTACTGTCTACAGACAAATTAATGGACCAATGGATGCAGCTATCCAAAATATCATGGAAATGTACGGATATACCGAGAAGGATGCCACAGCAATTGTTCAGAAATATTGGGATGAAGTTCCTGTAACCATTAATATCAATATGCCAAAGAATGATTAGAAAAGAAATATCTTATGGAGTTGTATTTATCACTTCATCTTGAAGACACTGGTATAACAGAGAACATCCTGACCGATCATCGGTCAGGATAATTTGCTGTTATAACTCTGCCGGTTGTGATAATTTGTCACATTTTGAAGATATGGACGCAACTTTCTCTTCATCTTTCTCTTTTTTTCCATCATTTCGTTTAGTTTCATTTTTCTTTTTTTCATCAATCTCATCACAAATAACCGAATAATAATATACATTCCTTCTTCGGCTGGGAATTGTGCCCATGTATACCACTAACAATATAAAAGTAACAATCACAAAAACAATGCATGTAGAAACAAAAAAATCGCAACTGCTATCTAGACTCAATATCTTCACGATAGAGTCGGCTAAAAGTGAAAGTATTGCAAGAGTCATAGAAGCAATTGCAAATATCTGTGCAAACCCTACATCATTCCCAGATGCATCTATTTTTCGTTCTTCTAGTACAGCTTTAGCATGTTTTAAATTCTCTATACTCTCATCTTCACAAATCTCTTTACATTTTCCATAAAATTCTATATCTATAATTTTATTTGATTTATATTTATTTTCAAATTTATTTATTAGTTCACTATTATCTACTAATATAAACATATAAATATTTCCTTCTTTGTGTTCCAAACTCAGATTTTTGTAACAGTTCAGCCCTCTGTTCTCTTCATTCATAAAACCTAACAGAAATTTTTTTAATTAAAAAGTAGTATAGTTAAGGACTGCTGTCATATGCTGCTTTGCAATTTTTATTTTGCTTCTAAACATACTCCGACAACTTTGCCACAGCTAAAAAAAGAACCGCCACCTATGAACTTAATCATAAGCGACGGTTCTGTGCAATATCCGAAGATATACTATCATTGAATGTCTGCTAAGAAACATTCGGGATGATGATGATAATTATGAATAATAATGATAATTAGTTATTTGAGAAAGCAAGCTCAGTAATCGCTACATCATTATCAGAACCTGGTGTTTGGTGTTTAATTACGACTGTTGCACCCTTAGCTACTGCTGTAACCTCTGAATTCAAGCTGCTTGTAGTAGTTGCATTTATACTTTTTGCAATTTCAGCAGCAATTTTACTAGCACTGTCTCCGGCGCTGATAATTGTAGCTGTCACAGCAACAGAATTAATTTTTAAATTCACGCTTCCGGCTATCTCACTGCCCTTAGTAACTGTAAATTCAGCTGTACCAGGTGTTGCATCACTCTTAGGAATAAAATCTGTTCCATCTGCTGGAGTATCAGGTTTGAATGTTACATTTTTAAGAGTAGATGCTGTATCAATAATTACATTAATCTTATGTCCTGCTCCTGTTGTATTAGATGTAAATGTTAATTTATTAGTATCAGCAGCGTAAGTAACTTTATATCCTGTGAATGTTGCCTTTGCAATTTTAGCGCCAATCGCATCACAATAAGTTTCATCACTAGAACCTGTTGTCTCAGTTTCAGTAATATCTACAGTAGCAGAAGTAACTTTAGAGCCTTCAACTAATTTTATCTCAACTTTACCTGTACCAGATATAGTATTTCCACCAATAGTTACATCAGTTTTCGCAGCTGTTGCTGGAACGTCACTACCTTGTGCAGCTTTACCAGCTGTTGCTTTAACATCTGAGAATGTAGCACCCTGTACTTCTGTCTTAACGAATTTTCCGTTGACAGATGGATCTTCTTTATATGTGCCTGATGTTGAATCATATGTGTTAACTGTAATTTTTGAACTAGCACCTGCAACAGCAGCAATTTCTGTAATCTTCATATCATCAAGTTTTACATCTTTGTCAACTTTGATTGTTACCTTATTACTTCCAGCATTCTGTACATTTAATTTGCAAGCTTTCTTTACTTCTACTGTAGGAAGTGTTCCTGTAAACGCAGAATCAACTATCAATGTAATATTTCCTGTTGTATCAACTGTAAAGTTAGTAATGTTTACATTAGCTGATGCCACTTCAACAGCACCTGCATTTGCATCTGTTACATTTAAGTTTGTAATATTAGTAGTACCATCAAGGATTAATGAACCGTCTAATACATCTTTAACATCTACTGTTGTAGCTGTCACAGTGCCAGCTAATTTAACATCTGCGTTAGGTGCATTGATTGTAATCTTATCAGCTGTTACATTTTCAATCTTAAGTACACCTGTTTCCTGAGTGTTAATGTTTAACTCTTTAATTGTCTGACCTTTAAAGTCTACAGGTGTTGTATGCTTAAGTGTGAATGTTTTATCAGCTGTATCAGTGATTGCAACATCTGTTAAATCATATTTTGCATATGAACCATCATCAAAGAATTTCTGTAAGTTTGCAACAGATATTGCTTTTGTATCTTTAGGATCCATAACAGCATCATTACAATCTGCGTAATTCCATGTGAATACTTTGTTGCTACCAGTATCAGTTAATAACTTAAGACCGCCATTTCCTAACTGGTCGCCTGTAGCTGACTCAAGTGTTTTACTGATATTGATTGTATTAGAGTTTGAAGTAAGTGTATCGGATTTTAACTGAATTGCAACTATATCAGAATATCCGTTCTTTGTTACTGCTTTTTCGTTGTATTTTGTTACACTTGAATCAATCTTTGAAGTAGATGGTACTGAATAACCATTTACTGTGTAGTTTGTAGTTGCACCGGCATTTAATGTACCACCGAATGTCTTAATCTGTTTGTTAAATTTAACAAAGATTACGTCATTGTCACTAACAGTTTCGCCGTTAATAGGATTTGTACCACCGTCTTTAACTGCTACAACCCAAAGTACCTTGAAATCATCATTAACGATAGGTTTATCAACTACGAAGTTAGGTTCAACTAATGTAGGTGATGTATTTCCGACGTCATCAGAAATATTTCTTACAACAACTTTCCAAGTACCTGTTGAGATAGTCTTATCTGGTTCAACTGTAATCTGGTTGTCATGATCAGATATTGCAACAATGTGTCCCTGAATAGTTTCCTTATCACCGCTGGAGATAAACTGTACTATGGGCATTGATACTTTCGCACCCTGTTCAATCTTTGGTGTTGTCTG
>JALERT010000108.1 GCA_022764445.1 Lachnospiraceae bacterium
GAAGAAATGTTAGTGAGGGCATTTGATATTTCTAATGAATATATTGTGAGGTATATCGATCCCTTATATAAATCTCGTGAATATGTTTATTGGGAGTCTGGAAATGCTGTTTCTATAGAACAGGATAAAAATTCACTTTGCACAAAGGAAGAAACTGAACTATATAATATTGCAATGACTGTTCTTGAAATGGAGATACAAAAACATATAGTCATGGTGAGGCTAGATGGCTGGGGAAGCACGTTAGAAATAGAGAAATTAACATATGCGGAGTATTATAGTTATTATAAAGAGACCATTAAAGAATTGGTTGATTTGAGTAGAGAATATATGATGCTTATCATACAATTAAAGGATTTAGTTGTGAATAAAACATATCTTCAAAGAGGAGAGCAATGTGACCGTGAGATAGCATTGAGATTATACGTTAGAACCCATTGGGGCAATACATATGTGGATTAGGGAGGCAAAAATATGTCAGCAAATTTAGAAAGAGCAAAGAAAAACATAGATGTTATAAATGCGTTTGTTATACAGGCAGGACAAGGAAATTTAAATGATTACCGAGAAATGTTAAAAATGTTATGTAGCAGGTATGCAGGTGATTCAAGAATTAGAGTAGTGTCGGCAGAAGTAGACAAAGGATTTTTTAGATGGTGGTTTATGTTTTATTGTGCAGTTGCTGATACTCTGGAAGCAGGCTATCAGATGAGTAACGAAGCCATAAATGATTTTATTTTTAATATATGGGATGCTATGTTTGATAACTTTTTTACAAAAGCTAACGAAGAAAATAAAGAGAGCATTTTGCGCTCGATTGCTACCAAAGGGTATATGGAAACTCATTTAATACATAGTTTTATTCAGACGGTTGCAGGTCATACGATGGTAGCTATATTCATGCAGATGTATCATTTTGATGTGAAAGAGAGTGAAGAATTGTATTATTATTGCTTAAATAAATATTGGAATAAATCATTAAGTGGTGAGACGTTAAGAGTTATGTTATAACGATTAATGTTTTGGAAGGGAAAATGGGTGAAAAGAGTAAGCCGTAAACTTTCAGTTTGCCGAACTGGCGAAATACAGAAAACAGCATAAGAATAATCAACAGGCAAGTAGTCTTATAACAAGACTGCCTGCCTTCTTTTATGCCTGCAAGTGCCATTTCTCAAGGGGGTGTTCAAATGAACCCCCTTTGAACACCCCTAGGGGAAATAAGGTTAAATTGTATCAAGTTCAGTGTTCCAATGAATCCATGCAGATGTGGCTTTTTCCCGGATAAGAAGAAATGTACGTGCACACCCATGCAGATAAAGTCATATCTTGGAAAGATAAGCAGGCCGTTTCTTGACAGAATAGATATATGTGCTGAGACAATTCCACTTAAGTTTGACGAGGTAATGGATGAGATAAAAAAAGAGAATGAATGTTCTGAAAAAATAAAGGAACGTGTTAAGAGTGCCCAGGATGTACAAAGAAATAGATATAAAGATGAAAAATTTTCATTTAATTCTCAGCTTAGTCCCCGTAATATTACAAAATACTGCATACTTTCCGATGAAGCAGAAAAGTACATGCAAAATATCTTTGATGACTATGAGTTTAGTGCAAGAGCATATCATAAGATATTAAAAGTTGGTAGAACTATAGCAGACCTTGAAGGCAGCGATATGATAGAAAAGAACCATATATCAGAGGCTGTATGTTATAGGACAATTGACAATAAATATTGGGGAAATATGTGAGGGGGTATAATATGGAAGATAAACATTATTTATATTGGCTCGCTAATATTCCCGGTATAGGATGTGTGAAAATAAGCCGTCTTATTGAGTATTTTGGAAGCGCACATGATATATATATGTCAGATGAAGATGAGCTTAAATTAATAGAAGGAATAAGCGAAAAAGATGTACATAATATAATAAAAAGCCGTAATGAAAAGAAAATTATTTCTGCGTATAAAGATACAGTAAATAGTGGAGTTAAGATAACATATAAGGGGGATAATGATTATCCGTCAAGATTAAATAACATATATAATGCTCCGTTTTGTCTTTACTATAAGGGGAGACTTCCTTATGAAGACAAACCGGCTGTAGCCATAGTGGGAGCAAGAAATGCATCATATGAGGGACTGCAGATTGCTGAAAAGTTTGGACGTGAGCTGGCTGGTTATGGAGTACAGGTTATCAGTGGTCTTGCAAGAGGTATAGATATCAGCAGTCAGAGAGGTGCAATAAGTGTTGCAGGTGGAAGAACATATGGAATTATGGGTTGTGGAATTGATATCTGTTATCCTTTGCAGCATATTGATGAATACATGCTAATACAGCAATATGGAGGGATTATATCAGAGTATCCGCCGGGAGTTAAGGCTTTAGCATATAATTTTCCAATGCGTAACAGGATCATAAGCGGACTGTCTGATGGAATACTTGTAATTGAGGCGGGGGAGAAAAGCGGTTCTTTAATTACTGCAGAGACTGGTATGGAGCAGGGAAAGGATATTTTTGTGGTTCCAGGAAGCATCATGAATCCCTTATACAAAGGGGGAAATTCACTGATAAAGCAGGGGGCAGCAGTAATTACTGACACTATGGATGTTCTGGATGCTCTTGGCATATTTTATGACGATAGTATAGAGGATAAAATGAGAAAAAATGATGTTTTGCTTGAAACGTCAGAAAAAATAGTGTATGCTAGTTTAAGTTTGGAGCCGGCACATATTTCAGAAATTGCACAGCGTACCGGCATTAGTGTGCAAAAAACAATGGATTTATTGATTTCTCTTGAAATGAAGAAATTAATACGCATGGTAGGTAACAACTACTATGCTATAAATTTATAGGGTAGAGGATATAAGATACTATTCATTTTTTCGATGAATAGATATTGAAGTCCTGAAAGGAAGGAAGTAAAATGGCAAAAAATCTTGTGATCGTTGAGTCACCATCAAAGGCAACAACCATAAAAAAATTTCTGGGTAGTTCATATGAGGTAGTTGCTTCAAATGGTCATGTGAGAGATTTACCTAAAAGTCAGTTAGGAATTGATATAGAGAATGATTTTGAACCAAAGTATATAACGATAAGAGGCAAGGGAGAGTTACTTGCTAAGCTTAGGAAAGAAGTTAAAAAAGCTGATAAAATATATCTTGCAACTGACCCGGATCGCGAGGGAGAAGCTATTTCATGGCATTTATATAACGCTCTTAAACTGGAAGATAAAAAAGCCAGCAGGATTACATTTAATGAAATTACAAAAAATGCCGTTAAACAGTCTATAAAGCATGCCAGGGATATAGATATGAATCTTGTTAATGCACAGCAGGCAAGAAGAGTTCTTGACAGAATGGTTGGTTATCTTATAAGCCCGGTTTTATGGGTTAAGGTTAAGAGAGGACTTAGCGCAGGACGCGTTCAGTCAGTAGCTCTCAGAATAATAGCCGACAGGGAGGAAGAAATTAATTCATTTATCCCAAAAGAATACTGGACATTGTCTGCTGATTTTATAGCTGGAGGCGAAAAAAAACCTCTTAAAGCTGATTTTTACGGAACTATTAACAAAAAGATGGATATCGAATCAGAAGAGCAGGTTAATGATATAATAAATGAACTAAAAAAATCTGAGTTTTCAATAAGTGATATAAAAACATCAAAACGTACCAAGAAAAGCCCGCTTCCATTTACTACCAGTACATTGCAGCAGGAGGCTGCCAAAAATCTTAACTTTTCAACTCAGAAGACCATGCGTATTGCCCAGAGCCTTTATGAAGGTGTTGCAATAAAAGGAAAGGGAACTATAGGTCTTATAACATATCTTCGTACTGATTCTACAAGAATTTCAGATGAAGCCAAGAAAAGTGCTGCAGAGTTTATAGAAGAGAATTATGGTTCTGATTATCTTATAGGTGATGACGAAAAGAAAAAGAATAATAAAAAGATACAGGATGCGCATGAAGCAATAAGACCTACATACGTAGATCTTACACCGGCACAGATTAAAGATTCACTGTCGAGAGATCAGTTCAGGCTTTACCAGCTTATTTGGAAGAGATTTGTGGCAAGCAGAATGGCAGCAGCTCAGTACGAAACTACATCAGTTAAGATAGATTCGGATAAGTACAGATTTACAACTTCTTCATCCAAGGTTGTATTTTCAGGATACCTTACAGTATATCAGACTGAAGAAGATAAGATTGATAAAAAAAGTTTTTCTAAAAACTTACAAAAGGGTATTGTATTAAAATCGGAGGAGTTTGATAAAAAGCAGCATTTCACACAGCCGCCTGCACACTTTACAGAGGCTTCTCTTGTCAAAACCCTTGAGGAGTTAGGAATAGGCCGTCCAAGTACTTATGCTCCTACGATATCTACTATAATAAACAGGCATTATGTAGCTAAGGAACAGAAAAATCTATATATAACAGAATTAGGTGAAGTTGTTAACAATATAATGAAAAAGTCATTTACAAGTATTGTAGATGTTAACTTTACTGCATATATGGAAGGCCTTCTTGATAAAGTCGAAGATGGTTCAGTAAAATGGAAGACAGTAGTTGAGAATTTCTATCCTGATCTCAATGAGGCTGTTGAAATAGCGCAAAAAGAACTGGAACAGATAAAGATAGAAGATGAAGTTACGGACGTCATTTGTGAAGAATGTGGAAGAAATATGGTTGTTAAGTATGGTCCACATGGCAAATTCCTTGCATGTCCGGGATTTCCAGAGTGTCGCAATACTAAGCCATATCTTGAGAAAACAGGTATTCCTTGTCCTAAGTGTAATGCAGAGATAGTTATTAGAAAGACTAAAAAGGGCAGAAGATATTACGGATGTGAAAATTATCCTGAGTGTGATTTTATGTCATGGCAGAGACCGTCTAAGGAAAAATGTCCTGAGTGTGGTGGTGCGATGCTTGAAAAGGGCAGTAAACTTGTATGTATGGATGAAAAATGCGGTTATGTTAAATCAAAGAGCAAAGAGGTTGAAAATAAATAGAAAATGAGTTTAGAACTATTAGATAAGACAAGAAAAATAAATCAGTTGTTAAATGATCAGGAATCAGACAAAGTTGATTTTAATGAGTTTTGCAGAGTACTTTCGCAGGAACTTAATGTTAATGTGTTGCTTGTAAGCAGAAAAGGCAAGGTTTTAGGGATTAACGAAAGAAAAGATATTGAAATAATACCGCAGCTTGACGTGCTTTCGTATGGAGCTTATGTGGATAAAGATATTCAGAACAGGTTTATGAATATATTGTCAACTAAGGAGAATGTGAATCTTCTGACACTTGGCTTCGTATGTAATAATATTGATATGTACCAGGGGATGGTTTCTCCTGTATGTATGTCCGGAAAAAGACTTGGAACCTTATTTGTATACAGGAAAAACGAAAAGTTTTCTATAGATGATATAATCCTCACTGAATATGGCAGTACTGTTATTGGACTTGCCATGCAGCGTGCAGAAAGTGAAGAGTCTTCTGAAGAACACCATAAGGAACTTGATGTAAAAGCTGCAACAAGGACATTGTCAAAGCTGGAAATTCAGGCTATGTCATATGTTCTTAATGAACTTGGCGGAGAAATGAGTGGGACACTTATAACAAGCCGTCTTGCTGATAAGGTTGGAATTACACGATCAGTAATAGTAAATGCTTTAAAAAAATGTGAAAGTGCCGGACTTATAGAAACAAAATCTGCTGGTATGAAAGGTACAAAGATAAAGATAATTAATGATCTTTTGACAAAAGATACAATTCTACAGTAAAAGAAAATGACCATATTTGTATAAAACAGGTATGGTTTTTTTGTAATGGGAGCGGGAGTTTATATGGCTGAACTGTTACGTTGATACAAAAAAATGTATAAAAAACTTGTAATTTGTAATTATTTAATTATAATTATAAGAGTATACTTATGTAATAGGTATAAGAAAGTTATGGTGAGATGGTATACGCAGATTTATGAAAAGAATAAAATCTGATTCCATGTGGGGGATTATATAGGCATGGACATTTCAAAGAAAGGAGAATGAGGGATGATTTCTTCAGGAGCTTATAATTATATAAATGTTCTGGAAAAGGCGGCAGATGCGAGCTGGACAAGAAATTCACTTATTTCAAACAATATCGCCAATGTTGACACTCCGGGATATAAGAGAAAAGATATTCACTTTGAAGATTATCTTTTGAATGCAGTCAGTGATGGGGATTCACTTGATGATGACATTGCCAATGTGGATCTTGATACTCTTACTGCCACAACATATACAGATTATGGAACAGTTAGCTACAGGCTTGATGGTAATAATGTTGATATTGATACAGAAAATGCAGAACTTGCAAAAAACCAGATAAAGTATTATACAATGTTAGATTCTATTACACAGGAGTTTTCAAGGCTAAAAAGTGTTATAAAGACAAGCTGATGGTGAGAATTAAATTATGTCAGGAGGAAAGGTATGAGTGTTTTTTCAGCAATGAATATAAGTGCTACAGGTATGACAGCACAGAGAACAAGACTTGACGTTATATCTCAGAATATAGCCAATGTTAATACAACGCGTGATGCAGATGGTAATGTTTATAAAAGAAAATCAGTTATTTTTGAGGAAAAAACATATGTATCATTTGATGATGCGTTGATAAATGCAACAGGTAATCTTGGAAAAGGTGTAAAAATATCAGAAATATTTGAGGATCCTTCAGAGGGAAGAATGGTATATGATCCATCTCATCCTGATGCAGATGAGAAGGGTTATGTTACATATCCAAATGTTAATACAGTTACTGAGATGACAGATATGATTGATGCAAGTCGTTCATATGAAGCTAATGTAACAGCGTTTAATGCATCTAAAAATATGGAGTTAAAAGCTCTTGATATAGGAAAGAATTAGTATTTAGGAGGAGAAAATGGATTTATCAGCATTATCAGGTGTGGATTTAAGTACAGCATTTAAAACGCCGACTATTTCTTCAAATTTATATAATGGCAGCGATTCCATGATAGTTAATAACAGAGAAGATAATAGTGCATTCGGGACATTGTTCGACTCGGCAGTAAATATGATCAAAGAAACAAATGATTATAGCAATGCTGCACAGGAAGAAGAAATTAAATATGCATTAGGAGAATCGGATAGCATACATGATTTACAGATAGCACAGCAGAAAGCAAATATTTCATTGCAGTATACTGTGGCTGTGAGAGATGCATTTTTATCCGCTTATAAAGAGATAATGAATATTACATTCTAAATTAAACCTGATGGAACTAGGAGAGTCGGATTATGCAAAATAAAATTAAAGAAATTCCGAAAAAACTTTTGGAATTCTGGAACAAATATACGAGTAAGCAGAAAACAATAATCATTGCAGTTGTTTGTGTTGTTTTGATAGCAATAGGCGTTGTGGGATGGCTGGTATCAAGACCGACATGGTCAAAATTCCAGGCTTTCAGCAATGTGGATGATGCTAACGCAATGGCTAAGGCATTGGATGACAGCAGTATTGAATATAAAGCATCAAATGACGGCTTAACGTTATATGTAAAAGAAGATGATATGACAAAAGCACTTTATGCCATGAGTGATAATGGACTTACAGATAAAGGATATACATGGGACAGTGCATTTGATAATTCAATGTCTACTACTGAAAAAGAAAAAAGCCAGAAAAGAATACTTGCTTTACAGTCTGATATCCAGCAGAGTATGACTAATTATTCTTTTATAAAAGACGCTAAAGTATTCATTAACGTACCAGAGACATCTTATACGGTGTTAAGCACCGATGATGAGGAAGGCGGAAGTGCGACAACGATTACTGCACAGATTGAGGTAGACAAAAAGAATGAAAAGCTTCTTACTAACGATACGGCGGAAGCACTTGCTTACTGGATGGCTAATGCTGTTGGAACAGATATAAAGAATGTAATCATCAATTCTTCTGATGGTAAATGTATTTATAATGGTTCCACAAGCAGTGGACTTGGAGGGGCTCTTACAGGAGGTTCATCAGAGTACGTTGAGAAGCTTAGAAATACCATAGCATCAAATGTTACAGATCTTCTTGTAAGATGTAATTATGATGACATTCAGGTTGGTACACAGGGAATAAAGTTCAACATGAATGAGATAGAAACACTTACAAAAGAATATTCTGTTGCTGATGGACGTGACTATGGTTATCCTACAAATTTATATACATATGCTCGGGAAGGTGGAACAGGATCAGGTGGCGAGCCGGGAACAGGCTCAAATGATGATGATACTGATACAATGATAACCAGTGGTACTAAATCATCTAATTCTGTTAAAACAGAAAAGCTTACAGATCTGCTCACCAATGAAAAGATAGAAAATATTAAACAGGAAATACCGGCAATACAGTACGATGACTCTTCTTTAGGAATTGTTGCAAGAAGATATAAAGTATATGATGAGGCACAGCTTGAAGCTGATGGAACTCTTGACAATATGACGTTTGATGAATTTATGGCACAGAACAGTAATCCAACTGTTGTTCAGGCATCAAATGAAGAAATCCAGCTTATAGCATCTGCAACAGGTGTAAATCCGGACAAGATAACTGTTCTTGCCTATGAAGTACCGAAGTTTGTACAGAAGACAGATACATCAAAAGGCATAGCTGATTATCTGATGATAATACTTGCAGTTCTTATAATTGCATTACTGATATTTGTAGTAATAAGAGGAACATCTCCTGTAAATGTTGCAGAGGAGGAGCCGGAGCTTTCTGTAGAGCAGCTCCTCGCTACAACAAAAGAGAATCAGTCGCTTGATGATATAGAATTTAGCGATAAGTCAGAGACGCGAAAGATGATAGAAAAGTTTGTTGATGAAAATCCTGAAGCAGTTGCACAGCTTTTGCGTAACTGGCTTAATGATGACTGGGGTTAAAATAAAAGTGAGAGGTGGAAAAAAGTATGGCAAAGGAAGAAATAACAGGTGTGCAGAAAGCAGCAATACTCCTTATTGCGCTTGGACCTGAAAAATCATCAAATGTGTTTAAACATTTAAAAGAAGACGAGATAGAGCAGCTTACTCTTGAAATAGCCAATACAAGAAGTGTTTCACCTGCTACGAAGGATGCTGTATTAGATGAGTTTTATGAAGTTTGTCTTGCACAGCAGTATATTGCCGAGGGTGGTATTACATATGCTAAGGATCTTCTTGAGAAAGCTTTGGGAGAAGAAAGAGCAAGGGATGTTATTGGCAAGCTTACAGCATCTCTTCAGGTACGTCCGTTTGAATTTGTCAGAAAGACAGATGCAAGCCAGCTCCTCAACTTTATACAGGACGAGCATCCTCAGACAATTGCACTCATATTGTCATATCTGTCTTCAGGACAGGCAGCTTCTATTATATCTGCACTTACTCCTGACAAGCAGACTGATGTTGCAAAACGAATTGCACAGATGGACAGAACTTCACCTGATGTAATTAAGGAGGTTGAGAAAGTATTGGAGCAGAAGCTTTCATCACTTGTTAACCAGGATTACACAATTGTCGGTGGTGTGGATTCTATCGTAGACATTTTGAATACAGTTGACCGAGGCACTGAGAAACATATTATGGAAAGTCTTGAAATCGAAGATCCTGAACTTGCCGATGAAATCCGCAAGAAGATGTTCGTATTCGAGGATATTCTTTCGCTTGATGACAGATCAGTACAGCGTGTACTCAGAGAAGTTGATAACAATGAGCTTGCTGTTGCTCTTAAAGGTTCAAACGAAGATGTGCAGAATCTTATATTCAGCAACCTTTCAAAGCGTCTTGCTACTATGATAAAGGAAGATATGGACTTCATGGGACCTGTACGTATGAAGGATGTTGAAGAAGCACAGCAGAAGATTGTTAATATAATTAGAAAACTTGAAGACTCTGCAGAGATTATTATCTCAAGAGGTGGAGGTGACGAGATAGTTGTCTAATTTAATTAAGTCGGCATTTTTTAATGTAGAACAGGAAGATAAAAGAATAATAGATTCTGACAGCCATGTCGAAGAATTTATCCCTAATATTTTTTCAGCGGCTATAGAGAATTATGGCGATGATGAAAATGATGATGTTTCTTTTCAGGATGGTGAAAAAGATATAGAGGCTTCTTATCATGATGGCATGAGTGTTATCAGAATAGACGATGTTCTGGAAGAGGAAAAGCAGAAGCTTGAAGAAGAAAACAGGCAGAAAGCAGCAGAAATCCTTGAAGAAGCCAATGAAAAAGCATCAAAGATAATAAATGAAGCTAATGAAAATTCAGACAGGATTAAGAAAGAAGCATATGAAGAAGGGATGAATCAGGGACTTTCAGATGGCAGACAGCAGGCGCAGGAAGAAGCTGACATGCTTAGAAAAGAGTTTGAGTCCGAGTGCGATAAACGCATGGATCAGATTACACAATATGAAAATAGTCTTGAGAGTAAATTTGCAGATATCTTAATCGGTCTGGTTACTAAAATTACTGGCATTGTTTGTGAAGATAAGAAAGATGTTATCATTTATCTTATTGATAATGCTCTACATAATGTATCTAAATCAAAGGATATTACGATTCGTGTATCAAAAAATGATATAATGACGGTCGAATCAGAAAAAGATAAATTTATTGACGGATTATCAGATGATGTATCGCTTGACATAGTTGAAGATGACAGCCTGTCTGATAATCAGTGTATTATAGAAACTGAAAGTGGAGTTATTGACTGTAGTCTTGATGCGCAGTTAGATAATCTAAAAGAACAGTTGAGACTTATCGCAATGTAGCATCAATTTTGTCAGGGTAAGGGGAACTGCAGATATGAAGGATATCGATTTTTCAAAATATGATGTGCTGCTTAACAGGTCTTTTGAAAAGAAGCTTGGTAAGGTGGCAAAGGTAGTCGGACTTACAATAGAATCAATTGGACCAAATGCAAAGTTAAATGATTTGTGCCATATTATCACAAAGGACACTAATCATGTTATTAATGCAGAAGTAGTGGGATTTAAAGATGACAGGGTGTTACTGATGCCATACGACCAGACAGAAGGTGTGGGACTTGGAAGTCGTGTAGAAAATACCGGGGCTCCCCTTAATGTTACGGTTGGAGATGATCTCCTTGGAAAAGTCCTGGATGGTCTTGGTAATCCGCTCGACGGAAGTACAATTGAAGGAAACAAGGCATATTCAGTAGAAGCTGAGCCGCCTGATCCTTTAAAAAGAAAAATGATTGATGAAGTGCTTCCTTTGGGGGTAAAAGCAGTTGATGGTCTTATTACAGTCGGTAAAGGACAGCGTATAGGAATATTTGCCGGAAGTGGTGTCGGTAAAAGTACACTTATGGGTATGTTTGCAAGAAATACAAAGGCCGATATAAATGTTATAGCTCTTATCGGAGAGCGTGGAAGGGAAGTAAGAGAATTTATCGAGAGAGATCTTGGTGAAGAAGGAATGAAAAGGTCTGTAGTTGTAGTAGCAACATCAGATAAGCCGGCTCTTATACGAAAAAAAGCAGCAAAGACAGCTACGGCCATTGCTGAATATTTCAGAGATGAAGGAAAAGATGTTCTTCTTATGATGGATTCACTCACACGTTTTTCTATGGCACAAAGAGAAATAGGGCTTGCATCAGGCGAACCTCCTGTATCAAGAGGATATCCACCAAGTGTGTATGCTGAGATGCCCAAACTTTTAGAGAGAGCAGGTCGTTCTGATAGTGGCTCTATTACAGGGCTTTATACGGTACTTGTAGATGGTGATGATTTTAATGAACCTATAACTGATACGGCAAGAGGTATACTTGATGGTCATATAATACTTGACAGAAAGATAGCCCAGAAAAATCATTATCCTGCTATTAATATTCTGCAGAGTATATCCCGTGTAATGAGTTCGATTGTTACTAAAGAACATAAAAAACTTAGTGGAACACTTAAAAATGTCATGGCGACGTATGATGAGGCGGAAGACCTTATTAATATCGGAGCATATAAGCCGGGATCAAATAAAAATATAGATTTTGCAATATCAAAGATAGATGCAGTCAATGAATTTCTTATGCAGGATGTATATGAAAAAGTTGATTTTGAAGATACAGTTCACAGGCTCGAAGAATTATTTGATGAACCTGATACAACGAATAATAAGTGATTATGAAGATAAGGAAGAATAGGAAGAACAGGTTATGATATATGGCAAAATTTATATTTAAATTAGAAAACATTCTTTCAATTAAGTACAAACTTGAAGATCAGGCAAAAGCAGAGTATAGTATAGAAGTACATAAGCTAAGAGAAGAACAGGAAAAGCTTGATGCATTAAGAGATAAGATGTTTATGTTTGAAAATAAACTTACTGAAGCTGTAAAAGATAAGCTTGATCTTTTCAATATCAAATCACTAGAAGATGCAGTTGAAAATATAAAGTATAATATAAGACTACAGATGGTAGTTGTAAAAAATCAGGAAATTAATACTGAAAAGGCACGAACTAAGCTGGATGATGCTATGAAAGAAAGAAAAATCTATGAAAAATTAAAAGAAAAAGCATTTGAAAAATTTAAAGAAGAAGTAAATGAACAGGAACAGAAGGAAATAAACGAGCTTGTAAGCTTCAGATTCAGAAGTGCAGAGGAAAGTGAGGATTAAACATA
>JALERT010000196.1 GCA_022764445.1 Lachnospiraceae bacterium
AGTTCCGTAATCGGTGTGTATGGCGAGGGATTTGATGAGATGAAGGTGAAAATCAAAGATAAAGACATTAAAACAATTAAAAGTTAAAAGTTTATAGCGGCTTCGCCGTATAGCAAGAAGCACTATTGCAAGAATGCCCTATAAACTATTAACTATAAATTATAAACTTATGAAAAGGATAGTTTTTGCAACCAACAACCAGCATAAACTCCAGGAGATTCGCGACATCCTGGGCAGCGGCTACGAGGTTGTATCGCTGAAGGAGATAGGATGCGATGTGGATATTCCTGAAACGGGTAATACATTGGAAGAGAATGCCTTGCAAAAGGCGCAGTATGTTTATGACCATTACCACGTAAGTTGCTTTGCCGATGATACCGGTCTGGAGGTAGAGGCACTTGATGGTGCCCCTGGCGTTCACAGTGCCCGCTATGCTGAGGGTACCGACCACGACAGTGAGGCTAACATGGCTAAGCTGTTGAGAGAACTGGATGGTAAGGAAAACCGCCAGGCCCGCTTCCGCACCGTTATCTGCTACATCGAGAAGCAGGATGTATGTCCTTGCGGCTGCACCAGCATCAAGAAAATCCACCAGTTCGAGGGTATCGTAAACGGCCATATCGCCACCGAGAAGCATGGTACCGAAGGCTTCGGCTACGACCCAATCTTCGTTCCGGAAGGATATGACCAGAGTTTTGCTGAGCTGGGTGAGGAAATCAAGAACGGCATCAGCCACAGAGCCAGAGCCGTGGCTAAATTGGTAGAGTATTTGAAAAAGAAATAAGATAAGAAAATATAATAAAAAAGGCTTTTTGAGGTTATTATAATAACAATATTATATATTCAGAACTATATGAAGAAAACTTGTATACTTATCATAGTATTCCTATTTTCATACCTATCGAAGTTATCTGCTCAGATAGGTACATGGACTATGTATCGCAGTTATTATAATATTACAGAAATAGCTCCTGCTAAAGAAACTGCTTTTGCATTGGCATCAGGTAGTTTATTTTCATATAATATCAAAGATGGTAGTATAAAAACATATGACAAATCAAACTATTTATCAGACGTAGATATCAGTCATATCAGATATAATCCTACATGCAAAAAGCTAATTATCACATATAGCAATTCTAATATAGATTTGCTTGGATTAGATTGCAATGTTGACAATATCTCTGACTTCTATCAGTATTCTACGACAGGTAATAAAAATATCAACCATATATACTGTTATGGGCAATATGCCTATCTTTCTACAGGTATAGGAATTATCAAAATAAATGTAAAAGATGGAAGTATCAGCAATAGTTATCTTTTAGGTTTCGAAGTTAACTATTCATATATAGACGGCGATTATCTCTATGCAGCATCAGCGAGTGCAGGATTATTTCGTGGAAAACTGACAGATAATCTGCTAGACAAAAGAAATTGGATCAGAACAGGGGATTATATAAACGTTACGGAAGATTATCTAAACGTATACGACTCAAACTCTAAATACTGGTGGACAACAACATCAGATGGTAAACTGACCTATTATACTGTAGATACAAACCAGGAACGCCAATATAAAACAGAAGGCGTACGTCCTGACGGACCTACATCAAACAGGTTCCACAAATTATATTTAAATAATGGTACTATATATGCAGTACCAGGAAGTTGGTCACAAGAAGGTGATTATAACAATCCTGGTGAAGTACATGTATGGAATGGTGATACCTGGAGTGAATTCGAACAGCCTACAAGTCAAATGATAGGTCATAATTACATAGACCTTCTCTGCATGGATTTTGATCCTAAAAAAGAAGGTCATGTTATGGTTGGTGCAAAAAGTGGACTATATGAATTTCAAAATCAGAAGTTTATAAAGAGTTACAATCGTAACAATTCTCCATTACAGTCTTGCGTAAATAGCGACAATTATCTACTGATAACAGGTATAAAATATGACAAAGAAGGTAACCTGTGGGTACTGAACAGTTCTTCAAATATAGATATCGATTATCCAATATGGAAATATACACAGAATAGTGATGAATGGACAGCATTCACTCATAATGAAATAACTGATGTATATAATGGAAATATGATTAACTTCTTTGATGTAAGTTATGACAATAGACTATGGTTTATCAACAACTGGTGGGAAAGTTGTAAACTCTATGCATTTGATCCAACTACGGATCAAATCACTCAGTATGGTCCAAACTTCATTAACGAGGATAAAACTGCCCTCAATCCAAGATTTGTACTTTGTGCCACAGAAGATAAAGTTGGTAATATCTGGTTAGGAACAACATTAGGCCCTATCTATCTTTCAAAAATGAACGTAGAAAATGAATCCAGTGAATTTACCCAGCATAAAATACCACGTAATGATGGTACAAATTATGCTGACTATTTACTCTCTAATGTAGAAGTAAGATGTATAGCCGTAGATGCAGGTAACAGAAAATGGATGGGTACCACTAATAATGGAGTATATGTTATCAGCGATGACTGTAATACAGAAGTGCAACACTTTACTACAGAGAATTCTCCATTACCATCCGATTTAATAAAAGACATCATCATCATGCCTAATGGTTTGGTTTATTTTGCAACAGATCAGGGGTTATGCTCATATATGAGTGATGTTACAGCAACAAACGAAGAAATGACAAAGGATAATGTCTACGCTTATCCTAACCCTGTAAAACCAGATTATACAGGCAGTATTAATATTGTAGGACTAAGCTTTCATGCAGATATTAAGATAGTATCTGTTAATGGTACGCTCGTAAACCAAGGTAAAAGTACCGGTGGAAGTTATAACTGGGATGGTTGCGACCTGAAGGGTAGAAAAGTAGCAAGTGGAATATATATGGTAGAAACTGCTACAGAAGAAGGAGAGAAAGGAACAGTTTGTAAAATAGCCATCATACGATGATAACAGTTTGTATAGCCACCTTTAATGGTGAGAAATATATCAGAGAGCAGTTGAATTCTATCTTATTTCAGCTGTCTCTCCAAGATGAAGTCATCGTTTCTGACGATGGCTCCACAGATAATACGATTTCTATTATCAAGAGTTTTAACGATAACAGAATAAAAATCATAGATGGTGTCCATCGTCACTCACCAACTCTCAATTTTGAAAAGGCATTAAAGGAAGCCAAAGGTGACTATATATTTCTAGCAGATCAAGACGATGTTTGGAAAGATGATAAAGTGAAAATCTGTCTGAAATGGCTACAACATTACGACTGCATCATCAGCGATGCAGAAGTAACAGATGAAAATCTGAATATTACATTACCATCGCTCTATCAATTAATGAACATAAAAAGTGGAAGAGTATATAATATCCTCTATAAAAACGGATATACAGGGTGCTGCATGGCATTTACAAGACGAGTAAAAGATGCAGCATTACCTTTTCCTAAAGATATTCCCATGCATGATATCTGGATAGGAAATGTGGCAGCCTTTCTATATAAGGTAAAATTAATAGATGATAAACTTATCTATTTCCGCCGTCATTCCTTAACCATTTCTTGTAATGGAAAAGGAAGTAGGTATTCATTATATAAACGATTGATGTTCAGAGTATCTACAGTAAAGAACATTATTTTACTTATACACAAAATAAAAGGATTAACAACTCATTAAACATGAATATAGTATACATCATAGAAGACTATTCTGAGAATGGAGGCGTAGAAAAAATCGTTTCCATGAAGGCTAATACATTCTATCAAGAATATCATCATCAGGTTACTGTTATTTCTGTATATGAAGATAAACGGAAACAACAGTATATCTTAAATGAAGGTATCCGGCTGATTCATCTTCATGTTCCTTTTGCCAAGAAGACAAGAAATAAAGTATATAAGCTATTAAGCAGAATAATTACACTATTATTAGCAGCTTACAGATTAAATAAAACAATAAAACAGATTAATCCCGACGTAGTTTTCTTTACAACTACATTGGGAGCGTTGTTATTACCTCTTTGTCATACCAAGGCAAAACGAATATACGAATCACATTTGGCACGTTCATTCAATCCTTTTCACGCACTATTCGGATTAATGGAAAGAAAAACTGATGCCGTAGTTTGTCTGACTCATGACGATGCTAAAGAATTTCAATCGGCAAAGAATGTATACGTTATCCCCAACTTTATCAACATACCTCATCAAAAGGTAAAAGACTACAGTTGTAAAAAAGCTATTGCTGTAGGAAGATTAGAACAACAGAAAGGTTTTGACAGATTGATTACCTGTTGGAAAGACGTAGCCAAACTATATCCCGACTGGCAACTTGATATTTATGGAACCGGCTCACTTTACCATATATTACAAGAGCAAATTACAAATTTAGGATTGGAAAAACAGGTAAAATTGTGTGGCAGAGGAGAAAATATGATGAAAATATATCCTAACTATAGTTTACACGTAATGTCTTCACATTATGAAGGTCAAGGTATTGTAATGTTAGAAGCTCAAGCATGTGGTTTACCTTCTGTTACTTTCGACTTTAAATATGGAGCTAACGAAATTATTAGAGATGAAATAAATGGTATTATCGTAAGACAAAATGATAATGAAGCTTTTATCACAGCCATTTGCAAGATGATAAATTCAGAATCACTACGCCATAATCTGGGTATGAAAGCTCAAACCATGGCTATTCAATATTCTAAATTTAACATCTTTCAAAAATGGCTAGAACTATTGAGATGTTATACTTAATTGTACATCGATTGTGAAACAGAATCTAATGGTACGAAAGAAGGACTCAATAGATCATATTTGTCCCGATAATAAGGTGTATTAAGTTGGGATATGTGAAATACGACATTACAGATTTCATCAGTACGGAATGAACGATGAAGTGCTTTTTTGATATTATTTATAATCGCTGGATATTTCTTTTTATACTTATCAGAACACCATATCATAAAAGGCACTTCATACTGATACTTATATCCTAAATTCTTCATATTATCATCAAAAACAACTCGTCCATACGAATCTCTATAATCATATATTTCTTCACCATGATCAGAAAAATAGAGGACTACCGTATTTTTATCTCTAAATAAATCAATAATATTTTTCAATACATAGTCATTATATAGAGTAGCATTATCATATTCAGCTATCATCTGTTTCTTTTCATCATTCAAATAAGGCTGTTTGCTACGAATATCTCTATAAGAAAATACATTAAACTGTGATATATGAGGATAGCGTTTTGTTGCCATAACATGCTGTCCCATCAGATGAAAGATAACAAGATTATGCTTACCAATACCCTTAGCTTCCTTGGAAAAATCTACTACTGCCTGATTATCATATTCGAAAACATTCTTACTTATTTGCGTATAGGATTCCTTCATTAGTAATCGATTATAAACAAAAGTATTCATAGAGAACACAAACGGAGCCTGTAATTCATCATCCTTCTGAACATCCCAGAAATAAACCTGATAACCAGCTTTTTTAAATAGAGCTGGAAAATAAGGACTATCAGACCATTTTTCATGGTTACGCAGACTGTTACAACACAACGTGTTTTTCATCGTTAAAGTAGTACTATTAAAAGGACTAACTACATTGTCAAATACAAATAAGTTACCTTTTTTCTTTTCTTGATACAGATTCGGAGTTGTTGGTAAATAATATCCATACAACTGAGAATGGCACTTTATATAAGATTCTCCGATTACATATACTACATTCAGAGAATCATCAACTGAAACATGAGACTGTTTAGCACAGCATGTTACATCTACAGCATGTTTCATCTCTAAATTAACTAAATAAATATTATATAAAGAATAAAATAAGGTTGTTATCGAATCACGACAACCATATTCTTCAGGCATATCATCTATTGTACTCACAGAAACAATTTCTTTATAAAAACCAAACTGTAGAAATCCACAAAAAATAAAAGCTGATAACAGTAAATTGATTATCTTCTCATGTTTCAGACTTTTCAAGAAAAGAGTGATTTTATCTTTTTTTCTCTCACATAAAACAACTAATACAACATAAAATATCAAGAAAATCAAAGTAAGTATTCCTCCCTTAGATAAAAGAAAAGAATACAAAAACTCTGATGCTTCTCTTTTATTTGTTTCAACTATCAGAGTAATAATATCTGGCTGTAAAGTTTTATTAAACACCAAATGCAAAAACAAGCATACAGCAAATAATAATAACGCAAAAGTGTAAAGACTTATCTTAATAAATCTGTTTCGGATATAAAAAACAAATAAGGTAAAAAGATAAGAGATCGCTCCAGCTCTAGGAAAATCAATAAAAAAGAAATCGAACACACGATTCATAAAAAAATAATGAACGTGCGAAGGAATAAATCTTATCGGCATAATCGTAATTGCCAATAAGAATAAAAGAAAGAAAGGAAACTCCTTAACAATAGGAGTTTGCAATATCTTTAACCATTTTATAATATATTTTTTCAGACTTACCATAATCTTATTTTTTATGAACATATCACTATAGAAAACTTATTACCTTTAATGAAACTTTATATATAACCAACAAAGCATTTCCTATCTCAGAGTTTCTTAACAGACCAAATGTACCCTGACCTGTCCATTCTACAGTCCCCACACATAGTAACAGTAACCATATCTTAGTATAAGATGGCGGTAAAATTCGATTGATCCATTTCAAAAAGTGAGCTACGTATCCCGTCAAAAGACTTGGTAACAATTCATTAAGATCTTCCTCCTTTAGAGTAAATAACACGATGTAAGAAGATAAAGAAGCATACATGATGATACGAGTATAGTCTGTTGACAATATAGTAAACATAGGAATTAAACATACCATAATCCCTAAAAATAAAGTACTATAACACAGGTTTTCTTGCCGATTCTTATCACTAGAAGAACAATACACAGTATTTATCATCGTATTCATATAGATAGCCAAAACTATACTAACCACACTACCTATTATATTAGGAATATGGAATACCTTATCCAAGAAATTATAATGAAGATGAAATAACATAACATATCCTTTATCATATGAAAGAAAATCCATCACATTTGGAAATTCCAAGAAAGGTTCAGTACTTTTACGTATCAAAAGATATTGTTCCATACTTCCTGAAAAATGAAGACAGAGTAAAAATACTAGCATAGATGGTATCCAACAACAGATAGTTTTCCACAAATAACGAACTTTTAAACGAGTTATCAACAACAGGAGTGGAAAAGCCCAAAAAGCAAAGGGTTCGTGGCATAACACAGCTAAGATTGCCAATATATTACCACACAACACCCACCAACGAAAAGGTAAAGACTTCCAAAGTTTTACGATCAGAAGAAATATACACATTATGATAAAATCTCTTCTAAAGAAAGCCAAACCAAAAATACCTATTCCACCCAATAAGAAAGAAATTGGTAAAAATTCTAAAGCATAACCATGCTTACGAAAGTTGCGTATCATATACACAACTATAACAATATATGATAGTAAACTGATTATATAAGCTAAATAGACAGGATTGATTCCCTTGAGATAAAACTGATAGAATATTTCTCCGAGCAACCCTCTACGGATAAATCCACCCTGATAATTGATAAATAAATCGGAAAAATCAAAAAACTGGAAAGTATAGATACTATTATAGATTACCGAAACTATCAGTAATCCCACATAAAAGACTGTCCAACGAGACAAAGCCTTCTTCGTATTCATATATCTCAGAAAGTATTTAAAAATCTGCATTTCAATGTATTATAAATGTTGTAAATATATTTGTTCATACTCTTTTGCCACCTTCCGATAATCATGATATTTCATAACGAAAGCAATGCTTTGACGCGAGAGATATGATAAATGTCCAGAAGTAAAGAAAGCCTGCTCAATGATTGCCACATTCTGAGATTCAGTATACTCAGGACTCACATTGATGATAGGGCGTAATTCTGTTTCGCCAATGAACTCATAATATTCTTCCTCTCCTCCACC
>JALERT010000015.1 GCA_022764445.1 Lachnospiraceae bacterium
ATGAAAAATGCATTAACTGCTTATCATTTACAAATATGACGAATGTAGGCGGTTTGACGCTCACCTGTGTCATATAGAAAATCTTAAGACGACGTCCTTTATCAGAAGGCGGCTGCTGCATTGCAACTGCTTCAGTAAGAATTTCATTAAGTACTCCCGTAGCAATACGAAGAGAATGATTCTGTATTACCATATCAATTACATCAAAAAGTTTTGGAAGTCTCTGACCTGTCTGTGCCGATATAAATACAATTTCAGCGTATGGCATAAATGACAGTGTTGACCTTATCTTTTCTGTAAATTTCTTTACTGTATTATTATCTTTTTCTATTGCATCCCACTTGTTAACTGCTATTATCATACCACGACCACGGTCATGCGCTATTCCAGCAATCTTTGCATCCTGTTCAGTTACTCCCTCTGTGGCGTCTATTACAAGAATAGCTACGTCTGCCCTTTCTACAGCTGATACGGTACGAAGTATACTGTATCGTTCTATTTCTTCTTTAATCTTATTCTTTCTTCTAAGTCCTGCCGTATCAATAAATACATACTCTTTGCCATCCCATGTAACAGGTGTGTCTACAGCATCTCTTGTAGTTCCTGCCACATCAGATACAATAACTCTGTTTTCGCCAAGAAGTTTATTTATAATGGAAGACTTACCTACGTTTGGCTTACCAATTATGGCAATACGTGGTCTCTCGTCTTCTTCTTCATCCACATTCTCAGGGAATAAAGATGTAACTTCATCAAGCATATCACCTATTCCAAGCTTACCGATAGAAGAAACCGGGAAAGGATCGCCTAATCCAAGATTGTAAAATTCGTATACATCCGGCATATACTTATCAAAGTTATCTACCTTATTGACTACAAGAACAATCTTTTTATTCGCTCTGCGAAGCATGTCCGCAACTTTAAAATCAGCATCAAGAAGTCCCTGCTGAACATCTACGACAAACATGACTACATCAGCCATTTCAATAGCCATCTCTGCCTGTTCACGCATGTTCCTAAGCATATGGTTATTGGTCTCAGGCTCAATTCCACCTGTATCCATGATAGTGAAAGTATAATTAAGCCACGTAACATCTGCATAAATACGGTCTCTTGTAACGCCCGGCGTATCTTTTACTATAGAAATACGCTCGCCTGCCATCATGTTAAATATTGTTGATTTTCCGACATTTGGACGACCGACTATGGCAACAATTGGTTTACTCATAATTTACCTCCATTTTACGACTCTTTTACATTTTTTGCAATGAATTTTCTTACACTTCTAAAGAGCATATTCTCTTTAATTATTTTCTCAGGTTTTGAACCATATTGTTCGTTAAAGGTATTTTCTAATTCCTTTTCATCTTTACAGTTAAATTCCTTAATATAGTTCTGTATCTCTTTTTTATATTCATCATCGCTTACACTTATATTTTCCCTCTGGGCGATTGCACCGTATGTAAGCTGCTGTGCAACTTTATCCTTTGCTGAAACTTCTATCTGTTTATCAAAGTCATCCTCCGTTATATTCTGAGCTTTTAGATAATCCTCAAGCTCATAACCACCCTGTTTTAAGTTCGATGTTATATATGTCTTAAGCTGTTTTTTTGTTTCCTCAAGTTTGTCTGACGGATAAATATCATTAACTTTTGAATCACTAAATACTTTTTCCCATGCCTTATCTTCGATAACACTTTCTCTTATATATTGTGTATAACCATCTGCTGTCTCTTCATAATCATCACTAAATCCTTTAAAATTTTCTTTTACAAATTCATCAGAAAGTTCTGGATATACCTTTTTGAAATTAATTGTTACACTAAAAACGGCTTTTTTTCCTGCAAGATTTTCATTCTGTGGATATGATTTTGGGAAAGTTACCTTTATGTCATGCTTTTTTCCGATTGTTTTTCCTATAAGCGCCTCCTCAAATCCATCAATAAATGAATGTGAACCAATCTCAAGATCATATCCGTCAGGATTTGTTTTCTTTGTGCATGAACCTCCGTCAAAGGCCTTTCCCTTAACTTTTCCGACATAATATATATTTAAAATATCACCGTTTTTTACTTTTCCCTTTTTTTCCTTTTCAAACTTTCCAGTATTCTTTATGTTATCACTTATCTGACTATTCACTTCATCATCAATTTCACTCTTTTTTAATTCAATAGATGAATAATTGCCAAGAGTTACATATGATAAACAGTCTGCATTCTGCTTAGCTTCTGAAGTAACTTTATTATCACTATCCTTCTTTCCACATCCTGTTACTGATGTAACCATCATTGCAGTACATAATGTTATCGCAAGTAATTTACTATATTTCTTCAAAACTTTACCTCCATATCTGCATTTCACTAAAATATAAAAACACAACATTCTCCTTTATACCATAAATTCTTATAAAACACAAGTTTTAAAAAATGCTGAACTGCTATTAATTTATCACAGTTCACACCTAACTATTTATCATCATGAAACCATTGAGATTGCCCCTTTTACCATGTGATGCCCTGTGAGAATATAGTATATCACTATTACAACATGTACAAAGTCCCGATACAAAAATATGTTTATGTGGTATATTGCATTTTCTAAACTGGTGATAATTGGCAGCCCATAAGTCGAGCTGGTATTTACCATCATTTTTCTCATAAAATATATCATTCCATACTGATTTATCATAAGCCTTTTTAAACTCTTCTATAACATCTTCACTTACTTCATAACATTCCTGACAGATTGACGGACCTACTATACATATAATATCTTCTGCTTTACTACCGTAAAGCTTTTTCATTTTTTCTATTGTTTCACTTCCTATAAAGCCAACCGTTCCTCTCCATCCTGAATGAGATGATGCAATGATTTTCCTTACCGGATCGAAAAAGAAAAGTGGAACACAGTCAGCATATGATGTAGCGAGTATAAGACCTTTCCTGTCAGTGGTAAGGCCATCTATCCCTTTAATTTTCTTCTCTATGCTTTCTCCTGCCTCATACCTTTCATCAACATACATGACTTTATTATCATGCACCTGATCTGACAGTACAAGTTTACGGTAATCTCCGTCTATTGACCTGCATATTCTTTTATAATTTTCCCTGACATTTTCTTCTTTGTCACCTCTGTCCCACCCAAAGTTCAGACTCTCAAGAAACTCCTCATCATGACTCACTCCGCCAAGTCTCGTAGAAAAAGCAAGTGTTATATAATCATACTTTTCCATACACCTGAACTTGATTACAGGGACTTCACCTGATATATCAAGATAGCACATATTGGTGTACTCATCATTATAATAACATTTATCCCTGCTAATCTTGTTTTCATCTATTCTTTTCTTAGCTTCATCTATTCCGGTCATTATATATCTCCCTTTGTATTCATATTATTCTACAATCATAAGAAATCTCATACTAGTACAACTCCTCTTTGTGATAACAATTCTGACATGCAATCACGCATAAAAAGCATTTTTTATCAAATGAATAAGTTTGCCCTGTATGGCAACAACATCAAAACGTGATGGAATATCATCACGTTTATATTTATCATACATGTAATATCTTGCGGATTCAATAATATGTTTTCTCTTTTTATAATTCACTGCACTTTCCGGTCTACCCATCCTACTGCTTCGTCTGTATTTTACCTCTACAAATACAAGATAACCTGATTCTTTAGCAACTATATCTATTTCTCCATATTTACAATAATAATTCTGCTCAAGAATATCATATCCTTTTTTCTGCAAAAATAGGACCGCTTCTTTTTCATAAGCCGTCCCAACTTTCCTTCTATTATTCAATATAATCCTCCATACCAATATAAAAGTTCTCTTGGAGAGAATATTATAGGTTTACTATTTGTTCTTATCCTTATCCATTACCTTGCCTTTTATCTTGTCCATTGCATCTACGAATACAAGAACTTCAGCTACAACCTTATATAATTCAGGTGGAATATACTCACCAATTTCAATATTTTCAAGACTTCTTGCAAGCTTTGGATCCTTATGAACAGGTATATCTTCTTCTTCAGCTTTTTCTACTATCTTATCAGCCAGATATCCCTTTCCACTTGCAATAACCTTAGGCGCTTTATCATGTTTTGCATATTCCAAGGCTATTGCAGACTTTTTATTCTGATTTGATGTATATCCTTTGTCCACATTAACCTTCCTTTCTATAATATCAAGTCCTAAATCATTGATTTTACAGACTTTTTCTTTATATAAAGTTACTTATAAATGTTCTGCGGTGTATAGGACATGAACCATATTTCCTAAGTGCATCTATATGTATTTTTGCTCCACCATACCCCTTATTAGATGCAAAACCATACTGTGGATATATTTTATCCATCTCTATCATTATGTGATCCCTTGTTACCTTCGCAATGATACTGGCAGCAGCTATTGATACGCTTTTAGCATCACCCTTAATTATTCCAACCTGCTTACATCCCAGGTCTGGAATTGTTACAGCATCAACAAGTGCCATATCAGGTTTAATCTTCATATTAGCAACAGCTTCCCTCATTGCTTCATAAGTTGCCTGAAGTATATTAATCTCATCTATTCTTTCTGGCGAAACAATACCAACACCATATGCAACAGCTTTTTGGGTTATTTCCTTATAAAGAAGTTCTCTTTTTGTTGCACTAACCTTCTTTGAATCATTAAGATATAATATCTCACAATCTTTAGGAAGTATAACTGCACCTGCTACAACAGGACCAGCAAGAGGGCCTCGTCCTGCTTCATCTATGCCGACTATATATTTATTATTATCATATTTTTTCTCAAAGAATTTCATTTTATCAAGTCTTTCTAATTCAAGACTTAATTTTTTTTCTTCCTTGATATGTTTTTCGATGATTTTCTGTACCCCTTTACGGTCATCTGATGAATATTTTTCAATTAACGCTTTACGCTCTGCCTTGTCTGCATCCTGAAATTCTTTATTGATTTCCTGTATAGATTTTGACATTTTATTCTCCTGGAATTACTCTATAATTCGTTTTCTTTTTTCATGTGATGAACCGTCATCGGAATTTTCTTCATGTGATGAAAGACGTATCCATGCTTTCCCCACAATTTTTCTCTTTTTTACAAGTCCTACATAACTGCTTCTACTGTCCGTACTCATATTTCTATTATCACCAAGTACGAAATATTCATCAGGGCCAAGATTAATAGGCGTTGACGCTAATCCCGGATCAAGTATAACAGCTTCAGAAAATTTATCATCACTAAGTACTTCTCCATTAATATATACTTTTCCATCTGTTATCTGTACACTTTCACCAGGAAGACCTATTATTCTCTTTATGTAATAAGTCTTTTTACCTGTTGAAGAATCATAAGCAACAGGAAATACAACTATATCAAATCTGTCCGGATCACCGAAGTAATAAGACATTTTCTGTAGTAATATAGAATCTTCGTTGGACAACGTAGGTTCCATAGACTCTCCCTCGACGGTAACACGGTCAACAACGTAATTATTAACAAGTGAAGCTATACAAAAAGCAATAACTACACACATTACAACAACAATTACATTGCTTATAACCTTTAAAGAACCAGTCTTCGCAGGAACTTTTGATTTATCACCTGAATTTGCTTTAACTGATTTATCATTTTTCTTTCTGTCAGAAACCTTACTTGATAAACCTTCGACAGAATCTTTGACCTTATCAATTGTTTTTACTTCAGGTTTAAAATTTTCCTGTTCAGGCTGATTCTTTTTATCATTTCCTGAAATTTTATTTTTTTGTGAACCATTATGTTTAGTATGTATCTTTTTTCTTTGTAAAGATGCTTCATTTTCAAATATTTCGGCTATTTCTTCATCTGAAAGCACCTTTTTTGTTGATGGCTCCGGTTCAATTTGAGGTTCTGATTCAATTTGAAATTCTTGTTCACTTAGGATTTCTGATTCATCTTGAGGTTCCGACTCAATTTGAAGTTCTTGTTCAATTTGATGTGACTCTGATAAGCTTTCTTGTAATTCAACTATATCTTTTAATGTCGTCGTATCATCATCATATAATAAATCATAATCAGCTTTTATATCATTATTCTTCTGTTCAGGTATGTAATTATCTTCCTGCTCAGTTTCATCCTCAAGAAGAATATAATTTATTATACTTTCATCAGAAGATGATTCATACTCATCTTCAAGTAATTCATAATTTGTATCTTCTTGCTTTTTTTCAAATTCTGAGTCATCTTCAAATTCAGGTTCATTTCCATAAAGGCTGTAATCTATACCACTTTGCTTTTTTTTTAACCCTAGCTCATCCTCGAAATCAAATTCATCTCCAAGAAGGCTGTAATTTTCTCCATTTTTTTTTTTAGCTGAGTCTCATCTCCAAGAAGGCTGTAATTTGTGCCATTTTGCTTTTTTTTTACACCTGTTTCTTCTTTATCATCATCTAAATCATCATCTCCAAGGAGACTGTAATTGACTTCACTCTTCCAATTGCCATTTTTAGTTTTCTCTTCTTTAACTCTTTTAAACTTTTCTTCCTGTTTATTTTCAGGTTCACTGTCTTCTAACAGACTATAGTCTGCTTTAGCCTTCTTTGGTTCACTCTTAACAACTTCAGGCTCAGGCTCACTTTTAGCTATAACAGGCTCATAGTCGTCTCCAAGAAGACTGTAATTTATTCCATTATCTGTTTCTTCTCTTCTAAAGCCGGCTTTTCTAAGACCTGCTTTTAAGATGCTTTCTTTCTTAATGCTTTCTTTTCTTACTGTTTCTTCACTGACAGCATCTTTTATATTGCTTTCTTCTGTGACAACCCTGCTTTCAACATTTTCTCTCTGGGAAGCACTTTGACTGGAAGATTCAGCTGTAGATGAATAATCTATAGTCTTCTCATTATTAAGATCATCTAATACCTTTTCCCAAGGTTTGGTACTTCCAATTCCCTGTATCTTAGCTGTCATCTCTTTAAATAATTCATCTGCCGTACGATTATCATCATCATCATCTTGTATTATCTTTCTCTCTTCTGATGAATTTAAATTTTGTACCCTACGGCAAAATTCAAGGCTATCATCAATTTGGTTTTTATCGTACATAATATCTGCCTCCTACCTTAACAAGGCCTTTCTAAGCTGATTTTACCAAGTTTTCCCTGGCGAAAATCAGCTATCAGGCACTTTGCTACCTTGTCAAAATCATATTGTGCCCCACTTTTTAAATAACCCCTTCGTTCAGCTATACTTTCAATAAGCTTAACTTCATCTGTAGAATTTTCAATGCCATAAAATTCTGCTATTACATCCGGGTATTCTTCAACGAGAAATTTTATTAAAAGCAAACTAAGTTCATAAATATTATAAAGTTCATCTTTAATCGAACCAATAAATGCAAGATTAAGACCAACTTTCTGATCTTCAAACTTAGGCCACAATATTCCGGGTGTATCAAGTAATTCGACTTTCTTATTCAGTCTTATCCACTGCTTGCCTCTTGTTACCCCCGGCTTATTTCCCGTCTTTGTACACGCTTTTCCTGCAAAACTGTTAATAAAAGTAGACTTGCCAACATTTGGTATCCCAACTATCATTGCACGAATAGGACGATTGAGAATCCCTCTCCTCCTATCTCGCTCTATCTTATCCCTGCATGCTTTTTGTATAACTTCATGAACCGCCTTTACACCACTGCCACTCTTAGAATTAACTCTAACTACGAAGTAACCTTTATCTTCATAATACTTAATCCATTCATCTGTGACATTAGTATCAGCTAAATCACATTTGTTCATAAGAAGTATACGTGACTTGCCATTTGCCATCTGGTCAATGTCTGGATTTTTGCTGCTATATGGTACTCGTGAGTCCACAAGTTCAATTATAACATCAATAAGTTTTAAGTCTTCCTGCATTGCCCTTTTGGCTTTTGTCATATGCCCGGGATACCATTGAAACTGCATCATCTACCCTCCACCTAATTTTTCTATTATAAGTATATCACATATTTTCAAAAAACACCACAAAAATTTTCAACAATTACATTTTTTGTTAAAGATGTTACAGTTCACACTATTTTCCAGCAATAAGTTCCTATAACTTAAAGTAATCTATGCTTCCTACAAGATCATTAGCTATATTTTTAAGTTGCTCAGCACTCTTATATATATCTTCGAATGTCTTTGCAACATTTTCAGTAGAATTATATGTACATTGTGTACTTGATGCATTTTCCTGGGCAATTGCAGCAAGTTCTTCTACTGATTGTATGACCATATTTCTTGAATATTCCAATTGTGTAGTGCTTTCTTTAATAAGTCCTATACTATTCATGGAGGTTCCTATCTCATTAAGTACCTCTTCAACAATCATCTGAGTCTTTCTCATACTCTGATTCTGATTGTTTATTATCTCCTGCATCTTTTCCATAGTCTTAACAGCACTTGCAGAGTTATCCATAAGATGTGTTGTAGCATCAGCAATATCATTACTAAATATATTTGTCTGCTCTGCAAGCTTCTGTATCTGAAGAGCAACAACAGCAAATCCTTTACCACTTTCACCTGCTCTCGCAGCCTCTATCGATGCATTAAGGCTTAATAAATTTGTTTCTTCAGCAATTGAGGTAATAAATTCTGTTGCTTCATTAATTTTCTGAACTGATGCATGCGTCTGGTTAGTCTGCTCCTGTACTTCTAATATATTGTCCTCAACATCTTTATTAATCTTTCTGAGTTCAATTATCGTATCAGAAGCCTCCTGGCTTGACCTTTTCATCAATTCAGCTTTTTCATTGAGCGATTCAACTTCTTCTGATGTTTTTGTAATATTGTCACCCATCACCCTCATATATTCTGCAGTAGTCCTTGAATTTTCTGCCTGCATTCCGGATGAATCAGCAATAACATTTACAGATTCCTTAACCTCTTTCATGGTATTATTGGTGTCCCTTGCTGTACTACCTAATATATCGGACGCTTTTAAAAGATTCTTAGCATTATCTGAAATTTCACTTATAGTTGATTTCATTTCATTTTTCAGTGTGACAAGACTTCCTGATAATTCTCCCACTTCATCCTTACTTTTAAGAAGCTTCTCATCTACATTCGCATTAAGATTACCACCAGCAACTGTCTGAACAGCTTCAATACTTGATTTAAGGTTTTTACTTATAGAAGATGACACTTTGATTGAAACACCAATGCACAGCACAACGATAAATACTACAACGGCTATCATCAGATTAGTAACTCTACTTATTGCCGCATCTTTCTTCTGCTTATTGGTTCCTACGAAAATCATACCTATTATATCTTTGTCAGAACCATTCTGCTTTACCGGAATAAAATATCCATATGAAAGAGTTCCATCAATTGATACAGATTTGCTAAAGTATTCTTTGCCCTCATTAAGTACTTTTTTTACAACTTTATCTCCTGCCGGGGAACCAAGAATACGATTTCCGTCTTTATCCATAGCCGATGTCATTATTCTTTTACTTCCGTAAAAAAATGTAACATCCATGCCACTTTCCTGCTTAATCTTATCTACAAGATCTTCCGACTTTGAAATATTATAACTGCCCTTCCAGACATCTCCATTAGAGTTTTCAATATAATCACCTGAATTTTGTGCATATGCGGCAAGTGTTGCCGAAGCTGTACCTTTAAGCGAATCCTGTATTTCATCTATAAGTGAATCTTTTATGTAAGTCTTAGTAAGAAAAAGAGTACTTATACATAATAACAATACTGGGATAACCGATATACATACAATTTTTTTCTTTAAGTTCATAATTTTCCCCTCCCTAGTCTACTACTGATACTGTCTTAAAGTACCAGTTCAGCTTACCTGTTATAGTAGCATCATCAAGCGTTTTTCCTTCTTCGCCAACAGTCTTACCTTCATTGGTCTCGATAACACCGTCAAATACTCCAAACTTACCTGAGAGGATATCTGCTTTCGCTGCTTCAACCTTTTCAGCAGTCCCGTCAGCACAAAAATCTGCAAGTTCTGTAATTCCTACAAGATTTTCCTTCATTCCTCCAAAATAATTACTTCCATCCCATGTTCCGTCAATAACACTTTGTACAGCAGATGTGTAATAAGCACTCCAATTCCAGATAACACTGCAAAGACATGCTTTAGGCGCTTCCTTACTCATATCTGAATTATATCCTATTCCATATACTCCCTTTTCCTGTGCAAGAGACTGTGGATATGATGTATCACAGTGCTGTGCCAGAACATCACAACCTATATCAAGTAATTTCTGGGCTGCGGCCTTTTCAGCTTTAGGATCATACCAGCTGTTTGTAACCTTAACATAAACTTTAGCATCAGGGTTAACTGAATATGCTCCAAGAGCAAAAGCGTCTATACCTCCTGTTACCTCTGAATTTGATGAATCCATTGCCGCCACATATCCAAGTTTATTTGTCTTTGTGTTCATTCCGGCAACTATACCACTAAGATACCTTGCCTGATATATTCTTCCAAAGTAATTATTAAAATTCTTTCCATTGCTCATATATCCTGTACCATGTGAAAAATAAATATCAGGGTATTCTTCTGCCATCTCAGATGTCGTCTTCATATATCCCCAGCTTGTAGTAAATATTATATTACATCCTTCATCAATACATTCCTTAATTGCCTTTTTTGTAGCCTTTTCATCAGTATCGTCAACGTTATTCTTTCTGATAATCTGATCATCTTTAAGACCTAAATTCTGCTGCATGCCCTGTATTCCAAGATCATGGGAATATGTATATCCACTTCCTACTGAAGGATCTGAAAGATGTAAAACACCTACTTTTATGTTTTCTTTGGTTATTTTACCTTCCTGTCCGTCTTTATTATCACTTTTACTTTCCGCTTTCTCATACCCCTTATTGGTTGCATAATCATCAACCTCCGTACCATTTCCACAGGCTGTCATTGTTAAACTCATAAGCAGCACAGCCATCAATAAGGATTTTACTTTCTTCATATCGTATTCTCTCCTCTCCCTTGTATAACACATACATATATAAATAATACGCGTGTCAAATATGGATTTTACTACCAATTTATATAATAACAGAAAAGACAGCACATAAGAAGTTATATCTCCTTATAAGCTGTCTTTTCCAGCTTCAATCTATTTTACCAAAAAATTCTAATAAAATAAATACTTTTTTTATAATTGAAACAATTCAGTAACACTATTTATGAACTATGCGGTAATAAACCCTTGAAGTAAGTTTATATACTGCAAGATAGAATAGTCCAAATACAAGAATCGTACCTATAGTACATTCTACAAATAATATGGTGTTTTGTAAATTAAGCATTATGAGTAATTGTTTAATAATATTATATGCAGCCACAATATGAATAACAGCTGCTATTATAGGGAAAAAGAATACCATTCTCATCTGGTTATTGATAATCTTCTTGACCTCAGAACTGTCAAGACCAACCTTTTGCAGTATCACGAAGTTCTCCCTGTCCTCATATCCTTCACTTATCTGTTTATAATAAATGATAAGAACAGTTGCTATAAGGAAAATAATTCCGATAAATATACCTATAAACAGCAATCCTCCATAAAGATTTACTGCGTTTTTTCGTCCTGAAATTGCATCTGAGACATAGCATCCCTCTGTAAACTTCTGTTTATGAAGATTATCGGAAAGATCTTTGCAAAACATTTCTTTATTATGATTACTTCCGCTGATATTAAAGCTGTAATCATACATTATATTATCATTTTTGACATTTTGCTTTAACAAATAGTTTAACTCATATAACTCATCAAAATCTGAGCAGAGTATAAGAATACATGGAAAATTCTGTGGGTATATTTCATCAATAAAATTGTCTGCAACTATTGAATCGTCTCTTTTTTCTGCATTAATCTTATTAGAATCGACTATAATACTTTTTGCATTTTTATCAATGTCTGCATTATCAGATGCTCCGATAATATACTTTCCTTTCTCCACTTCATAATCTTTTCCATACTTATTATTATAATAATCATCAATCATCACACTAACCTGGGTAAGATCTGACGCACTATTATTTTGGCTTGTATTAATTACACCATTTTTACATGAGCCAAAAATATCTGATGCATATTTTTTATCTGCTTCTTTTATTTTTATCCCATCATACTTTGACATGACTTTTTCTATATACTCATCTATATTTCTTTCTACATCTGAGATATTTTTGCAGTCATCTTT